>CAZIAN010000010.1:0-10169 GCA_964537355.1 uncultured Pirellulales bacterium
GCTGAAGGAGAGATTGTAGTTACTAACGGTAACTTTAAGATTGATTCTGCTCTTCAGATACAGGCCAAACCCAGTATGATGAGTGCAGAAAAAGAGCAGGCAGCGACAGAACATCAGCTTTCCAGCAGTGAAATCAAGTACGAGGTTTTTGAAGTGCCGGATGAGTTCCACAAACAGATTTGGGGGATTGTAGAAAAGTACTTATTATTGCACGATGCCCTGGCTTCTGATGATAAGGATGGTGCCACCCGAACAGCGGGCGAAACCCTGGAAGCTCTCTCTGCTGTTGAAATGAGTTTGGTCAGCGGCAAGGCTCATAATGTGTGGATGACGAACAGCGCGAAAATGAAGGCTGCGTTGGATAAGATAAAGCAGGCCAATGCAATTGAGCCGATGCGTGAAGGATTTGAGGGGCTTTCCAACGAGCTTATTGTTGTATTAAAACAATTTGGAGTTTACCAGGGCAAGACTCTTTACAATATTCACTGCCCGATGGCATTTAATAACAAGGGAGCAGACTGGTTGCAGACGGATAAGGACACCCGTAATCCTTATTTAGGTGCCTCTATGCTCAAATGCGGCCAGGTTACCGAAGTAATCGGCACAAAGCCGAAATGAAACTATTTTGTCAAACATATTTTTTAAGGAGTGTAACAATGAACGTAAAAAGTATGAAAATTGGGATGATGCTTTTAGTGACAGCGATTTTGTTTGTAGGATTGATTTTGTTAGATGGCTGCAAGAAATCCGAGCCGACACCAGCCAAAACAACCACTTCACAGATGCAGGATATGAAGGGTCATGATCACGCGGCTATGACGGATGAACCAGCAAAGGCGGTTGCCGCTGCAATAGAGCAGACAACCTGTCCGGTTATGGGTAATCCCATCAATAAGGACCTCTTCGTTGAGTATAAAGGCAAGAAAGTTTATTTCTGCTGCCCCGACTGTATAGAGAAATTCAAAGCAGAGCCGGAAAAGTATATCGCCAAGCTGCCCCAGTTCCAGAAGCAAGTTCAGTAGATATAAGACATAACCGTGCGGGTCTGCGGGCCGCCTCTGATGATATGAGCCCTGTTAGAGCCGGTCTCTAACGGGGGAGAAGTAGATTATTACTGGCGGGCCGTGGGGGAACTGCGGAAATAGTGTAAAGACAGCTTAGTTCAGGTTTAGCGGATAATATTATGGAAGAACTACCTGGTCAGAAACAATCACCAATAGACAAAGTAATTAGGTTTTGCCTTGAAAACAAACTGGTCGTCGGGCTTTTAGTAATAATGTTCATCGGATGGGGCGTTATGGTGGCCCCATTCGACTGGAACATTTGGGGCCTGCCAAGGAGCCCTGTTCCGGTTGACGCCATTCCGGATATAGGCGAAAACCAGCAGATTGTTTTTACCGAATGGATGGGGCGTTCGCCGCAGGACGTTGAGGACCAGATAACATATCCTTTGACAGTATCTCTTCTGGGCATTCCCGGCGTCAAGACTATCCGCAGTTACTCATTTTTTGGTTTCTCCTCAATATACATTATATTCGAGGACAATGTAGAATTTTACTGGTCACGAAGCAGGGTCCTTGAAAAGCTTAATTCGCTGCCTGCCGGAACGCTTCCCGAAGGTGTCCAGGCCGCATTGGGACCTGATGCAACGGGCCTGGGCCAGATTTTTTGGTACACCCTTGAGGGCCGGGACGAAAAGGGCAATCCGGCCGGAGGTTGGGATCTTGATGAACTTCGCACTATCCAGGACTGGCAGGTCCGCTATGCCCTGCTCTCTGCCAAGGGTGTAAGCGAAGCTGCCTCTGTGGGCGGGTTTGTTAAAGAATACCAAATAGACGTGGACCCTGACGCAATGCGGGCGTACGACGTTGGCCTGGATGAGATATTTATGGCGGTAAAGATGTCCAACATTGATGTCGGCGCCAGGACGATTGAGATTAACAGGGCCGAGTATGTAATTCGAAGCCTGGGCTTTATCAAAGACCTCTCCGACATAGAAAGGTCGGTAATAAAGGTTAACGATAATGTCCCGGTTTACATTAAAGATGTGGCTAAAGTTTCATACGGACCCGCACTGCGTCGAGGTGCGCTGGACAAGGGTGGGGCCGAGGCGGTGGGGGGCGTAGTAGTTGTTCGCTATGGGTATAATCCTCTCGAAGCCATTAAAAATGTAAAAGCCAAAATCGAAGAGATATCACCCGGGCTGCCCAGAAAGACTTTGCCTGACGGTACGGTTTCGCAAGTAACAATTGTACCGTTTTATGACCGCACGGGGCTTATTTACGAAACATTAGGCACATTAAACACCGCTCTGACAGAGGAAATACTGGTTACCATCATCGTGGTTATCGTTTTGGTAGTGCATCTTAGAAGCTCGATATTAATAAGCGGCCTGCTTCCTTTGGCCGTGCTGATGTGCTTTATCGCTATGAAGGTCGGCGGGATAGACGCTAATGTTGTAGCGCTGTCGGGCATTGCGATTGCTATCGGCACAATGGTGGATATGGGGATAGTCGTTTGTGAGAATACTTTGCGGCATCTTGATGAGGCAGGACCCGATGATAATAAGCTGGAGGTTGTTTACAGCGCAACGAGCGAGGTGGGCAGCGCGGTTTTAACAGCGGTTTCGACCACAGTGGTTGGCTTTTTGCCGGTCTTTACGATGACGGGCGCAGAAGGAAAGCTCTTTAAGCCCCTGGCATTTACCAAAACCTTTGCGCTGGTCGCTTCAGTGATAGTTGCTTTGACTATAATTCCGCCGGCCGCACATATCCTCTTTACAAGAAAAGCTGCTCTTAAAAAGCTGAAGCTGTATGTATTGGGCGGATTATTACTTGTCGCTGCCGTTATCGCGGCTTTCTGGCTTACCTGGTGGATAGGCGTTCTTATCGGCGCAATTGCACTTTACCACCTCTCAAGAGATTACGTTCCAAAAAGAATGAACAGTTTGTTGCCCCTGATTGCCAATGCCGTGGCGGTTGTTCTGGTTGGAATTATACTTACCAATCACTGGCTGCCCTTAGGTTCGGATAAAGGTATGCTGCGAAATCTGGTGTTTGTGGCATTGTTAATCGGCGGGCTGCTTTTGTTTTTTCGTATTTTCCAGAAATTCTATCCTCGCATTTTAGGCTGGTGTCTCAGGCATAAAATAGCGTTTTTATCGATTCCGGGTGTAGTCATAGTCATAGGTTTGATGGTGTGGCTTGGGTTTGGGAGGGTCTTTTTCTTTGTGCCAAAGGAGTTGAGGTCGAACAGATTGTGGTCTGCCGGCATGCATAGCTTTCCGGGACTCGGCAAGGAATTTATGCCTCCTTTGGATGAAGGCTCCTTTTTATATATGCCGACGACTATGCCGCATGCTTCTATCGGGGAGTGTCTGGACGTCTTACAAAAGCAGGACATAGCCTTTCAGTCCATCCCTGAGATAGACTCAGTAGTGGGAAAAATAGGCCGGGTTGAATCACCCCTTGACCCTGCGCCTATTTCTATGGTCGAGACTATCATCAATTATAAGCCGGAGTATATTACCGATAAAGACGGTCATCACATTCGATTCCGCTATGACAAAAAGACGGGAACATATCCTCGCGATGAGAAAGGTCAACTCATTCCCGACCGTTACGGTCGGCCCTTCAGACAATGGCGCAACCACATTAAAAATCCGGATGACATCTGGGATGAGATTGTAAAAGCAGGTCAGGTTCCGGGCACGACCTCAGCGCCAAAATTGCAGCCGATTGCCACACGAATAATTATGCTCCAGAGCGGCATGCGGGCGCCGATGGGTGTTAAAGTAAAAGGGCCGGACCTGGATACTATCGATCGGGTTGGTCTGGAGATTGAACGCTTTCTTAAAGAAGTCCCTTCTGTGGAACCGGCCGCGGTAATTGCCGACCGGATCGTCGGAAAGCCCTACATCGAGATTGAGATTGATCGGGATGCCATTGCAAGATACGGCATAATGATTCGAAAGATACAGGACGTTATTGAAGTCGCCATCGGCGGCAGACGCATTACGACAACGGTTGAGGGACGCGAGCGATATAGTGTCAGGGTAAGATATGCACGCGAGTTGCGGGACCAGATTGAATCGTTAGGGAAGATTTTGGTTCCATCGGCCGATGGGGCACAGATACCAATTATCCAATTGGCTGAAATCCGTTATGTGCGCGGGCCTCAGGCCATAAAGAGCGAAGACACATTGCTTGTTGGCTATGTGCTGTTTGATATGAAACCCGGCCACGCCGAGGTCGATGTGGTTGAAGACTGTAAGCAGTATCTAAAGGCTAAGGTTGTGAGCGGCGAATTTGTTATACCGAAAGGTGTAAGTTATACATTTGCCGGCAGCTATGAAAATCAGGTTCGCGCCCAGAAGACCCTTTCGATAGTCGTGCCGCTTACTCTTTTTATCATATTTATGATTCTCTATTTCCAGTTCAAATCCGTATCAACCAGCTTGCTGGTGTTTTCTGGAATACTTGTTGCCTGGGCTGGCGGCTTCTTGATGATATGGCTTTACTCGCAGGGGTGGTTCCTAAACTTCAGCATCTTTGGAGTCAATATGCGGGAACTTTTCCAAGTACATCCCATCAATCTGAGTGTGGCGATTTGGGTTGGATTCCTCGCCTTGTTTGGCATCGCATCCGACAACGGCGTGATTCAGTCCACATACTTGAACCAGGTTTTCGCCGAGCGCCGCCCTGCGTCAATTCCGGCAATTCACGAAGCAACAATCATTGCAGCACAGCGGCGGGTCCGACCCTGTCTGATGACTTCTGCAACTACTATACTTGCCCTCATCCCGGTCCTTACCTCCACCGGCCGAGGCTCCGATATTTTGGTCCCTATGGCGATACCCTCATTCGGAGGAATGTTGGTCGTTCTGATAAGTATATTTGTCGTGCCAATCATCTATTGCTGGATAAAAGAAGTTAAAATCCAAAAACAGCAATTAATACAGTAATAATATTAAAAGCGCCGAACTTCCGCTCTCGGCCATATCGAGGATATTGAAGTGATGAGAGAACCAAACGTCAGCTCCTTGAGTTCAGTAGATTGTAGAAATCAGAGTGATATGATTCGAATTTTCGGCCTCCTTCTCCTGATATGTTTCGGCATGGCGCCGCAACAAATCCTATATGCGGAGCCTTCTCAAGAGAAAACCGGCCTTGCATACTCTGATGGTACTGTCGTAAAGAGAGTGCTCGACTTTCGCGATGCAGAAGAAAACCTCCTTAAACAAAATGCATGGAAGCCGTGGCAAAAGGGCTTCGAACGTCAGGGCAATATTTTTATTTGCGATAACGGCGCCGATGCGCAGGCCCAGCGAGGCGTCTCCCAGACGGTTGTTTTGAACCAAACCAAACCCGAACCGATTGTCGCTTCTGCCTGGAGCAAAGCGGAATCAGTTGGCGGCAGCCGGAACAGTGATTATTCCCTTTATCTTGACCTTGTTTATTCCGATGGAAGCTCGTTGTGGGGTCAGACCGACTCTTACAACGTTGGTACAGGCCAGTGGGAGAAAGCTGAAGTTACCGTATTTCCTGAAAAACCGGTCAGGTCCGTTTCATTTCATATGCTGTTGCGGCGTCATAAGGGCAAGGCCTACTTCCGCAGTCCCGAGCTGCGTGTTATTAAGCCCCCAGAAGGAGCTGGTATGTTCGATGGCGTGCCTGTTTCATTTGCGGGGCGAGCAAGAGAAGGTTTTCAGGTTCGTGACGTAGCCGTCGGTTCCGACTTCGTTCGGCTTGAACGAAGCGCTCTTGGCCTCGAGCTTAAATGTGAAAAAAAGAATGTGGGCCGAACGGTATTTTGTGATGTCACCATTAGCGACACAACCGGAAAAGACCGCGCTGTAACTCTGATTTATGCTGTTCCCGTACCGGCCAGCCAATGCAACTGGTTACAGGATCCGCGTCAAAGTTTGATGGTCGAGCCGGGACGCGAATATATTAATGCCAATGGATTCTCAGCCGGGGCAAACGGCCAGCTCTCGCGGTATCCGTTCGCGGCTGTGTCTGCTGATGACCAGGGCTTCGCCCTGGGTATCGACATGGCCCGGCCGGCCTTTTTCCGTGCCGGCTACAACAGCGGGACGGGTGAGTTGTTTCTTGCCTATGATATTGGCCTTGCACCTGAAAAGCCAACCGCCCATTTGAGATTCTGTAAGTTTAATTTCGATCCGAAATGGGGTTTTCGCGGGGCCCTGTCTCGATTTTATGAAATATTCGAAGACCACTTTATCTGCCGTACGCCTAAACAGGGTCTGTGGATGCCATTTGCTAAAATCAGCCAAGTTAAGGATTGGCAGGATTTCGGTTTCAAATTCAAAGAAGGCAACAATGAAACCGCCTGGGACGATGAGCACGATATCATCACCTTCCGTTATACCGAACCAATGACCTGGTGGATGCGCATGCCAAAGGAAATGCCCCGAACGCTTGAAGCCGCCCTGGACTATGCCCGATACCTCGCCGATGAAAAGTCGGACCGTCGTGCCCAAGCGTTTTTCACGAGCGGCTATCACGATGAAGCCGGGCAGTTTTCTGCGCGACTGCTTAACACGCCTTGGTGCGATGGAGCGGTCTGGAGCATTAATTCCATGCCCGGTGTTAAAGGGGACATAACAGAATTCAAGAACAAGTGGAACGCAAAGCTTAAAGAAGAACTTTACGGAACCAAACGCAGGGCAGACCTGGATGGAGAGTATATCGATTCGAGCGAAGGCTACGTGACCGATGAGCTGAATTTTCGCCGCGACCATTTCGCAGCGGCCCAAACACCTTTGACCTTTTCACTCAAGAGCCGGAAGGTCGGTATTTTTCGCGGCCTGATAGCCTTCGAATATATTCGTGCAATCTCCAACGACATACATAGCATGGGAAAGCTCATGATGGCGAATTCCACTCCCATCCGCTTATGCTGGCTGGCACCGGAGCTTGATGTAATGGGAACTGAAACCGACTGGAACCCCGGCCGAACATGGCGTCCGATGTCTGACAGCGACCTGCTTTACCGTCGGGTACTGTGTAAAGGCAAACCTTATTGCTTCCTTATGAATACCCGTTTCGAAGAGTTCTCCCATGAACTCGTGGAAAAATATATGAAGCGTTGTCTTGCCTATGGCATGTATCCCGGCTTTTTCAGCCATAATGCTTCACAGGGCCATTACTTTACTCGACCCGAACTCTATGAACGGGATAGAGACCTCTTCAAGAAGTATGTTCCGATATGCAGGCTCGTGGCCGAAGCGGGCTTCGAACCGATTACCCATGCTCGTTCGAGCGTCGAGCAAATCCATGTCGAGCGGTTTGGTAACCGCTTCCTGACAGTTTTCAATGACAGCTCACAGCGCCGCAGCGTAACCATTACTATAGAAGGAAACACTTTGGCGTCGGACCATGAGTTAGTGCATGGCAAAAAAATCAACTTCCACAATGGGCAGGCCAGCTTTACACTTGCAGCAGAGGACGTTGCCGTTATTGAAATGAAATGATTCAGAGCGTTTACTAATCTTATTAGATTTAGAATCACAGCTTAGTTTGAGCTTTTCAACGCAGAGTAAAGATCGTAATTTCAGGTCTTATTTTCCTCCGTGTTCTTCCAACCCTGCCAAGTCCCCGGTTTACATACAATTTAGTACCTTCAACCTCGTATAAACCCGAGTGAAAACGTCTTTCTTCATTTGTCCACGGCAGGCTGACTGAAAACCTCGATTTTCTTCCGTGCGTGTGTCCGCTAATGACGGCATTGGCTTCGAATTCACCCAGGTGCTCGACGCCGCGGGGATTATGTATTAATGCGATAGTTACCTGATCGGTGGGCACCTCAGCAAAGGCCTTCTCGGGCTGGAAGTCGCCGACGTTCAAATCACCTAATCCCACAAACCAAAGCGGATGGCCATCGATGTCCAAAACAGTTGATTCATTACGCAAAACCGTGATTCCGCTGGCCTCCATGCCCCGTATCAGCCTGCGCAGCAAGTTCCCCCGCCTGCGGCCCGACAAGGCAACACCATAATCGTGGTTACCAAGGCAGGCATAAGCACCTAAGCGGCTCTCAATGTTGCCAAGCAGAGCGATGACCTTCTCTCTATATCTGCCTCGAATATCATAAGTGATGTAATCACCAGTCATCACGACTACATCAACATCGAGCATATTAATCCGCTCGACACAACGACTCAAATATGCACTGCTTACAGTTCTGCCGTAATGAAGGTCGCTGATATGTGCTATTCGCGTTCCATGTAATCGGTTATGAGTAGTTTGCAGATGCAAATCGATTTCTACAACTTCAATCCACTCTGGCCCGATTCCGTGAGCATCAACAGCCCAACGAGTACAGAAACCCAAAGTGCCCAGAGTTACACCTTTGAAATAGTGCGCCCGTTTATTTGATATCCTGTTACCTGGTATTTGTTTTACTTCTTTATTCATAAAGTACGATATTGTCAACTGCAAGATAGTATGTACTATACGGTCAAAACGAATGACAGGTTCTACAAAAAAAAACTACCTTAGTCAAGCATAAATCCGCCCCGAGTTTCTTGCGTTGACAAGCCGGTTCGTCTAAGATAGCCTATTCATTGTACTTGCGCTCGGCGCCGAAGATAGATTCGATTATAAAAACACCGGTAAATGCGTTACATCTGTAAGAAATATCAGGAAGGAAGAAAATTAATGCCACTTGAAAATATGAAAGCGATGCTTGGCAAAGCCGCAGACGGAGCTTATGCCGTTGGTGCATTTAATATCCTGGACTACAATTCCACAAAGGCCGTCGTCCTCGCAGCAGAGCAGGAAAATGCTCCCGTAATCATCCAGACATCGGCCAAGACGGTTGTTTTCTGGGGCACCTCGGCCATAATCTCCTGGATAAGACAGCTTGCCGGCCCATCAATCGTTCCAATTGCATTACATCTTGACCACTGTAAGGATTTAGAGCTTATTGAAGAGTGCATCAAGTCAGGCTGGACCTCGGTTATGATTGACGCCTCTTCAAAGCCGTTCGAAGAAAATCTCGCCTTGAGTCAGCAGGTAGTACAAATGGCCCAGCCTAAGAATGTTACAGTTGAGGCTGAGCTTGGTGCCATTGTCGGCGTCGAGGACGACATCCACGTTAAGGAGCAGGATGCACATTTAGCTGATTCGCAGCAGGCTATCAAGTTTTGCCGGCAAGTCAGGCCCGACTGTTTCGCGCCCGCCATTGGGACCGCTCATGGCGTGTATAAGGGTGTACCTAAGATTGCTTACGACCGGCTTGAAGAAATCGCTGCAAATACGGACATCCCTATTGCCTTACACGGCGGCACAGGGCTTGCAGACGATGTGTTCAAGAAGTGCATTTCTCTTGGTTGTGCGAAAGTAAATATATCGACCCAGCTCAAATATGCGTTCATCGACGGATTTGTTGCTTACCACAATGCAAACAATACGCAGTACAATCCGCTGAAAGTTATCGAAGCTCAGTTCAATCAGCTTACGGTCGGAATTGTTGAGAAGATAAAGCTGTTCGGCAGCTCAGGAAAGGCTTGATGCCTGTATCCGAATAACAACAGGCACAAGCAGAGGAGACTCTTTAATGCCAAATAAGATAATGCTCGAAGATATCTTAGATAGTAAAGACGATGGCATTTATAACATCACAACAAATGCCCCAGGGCCGCAGGGCCAGCTACCTTTGACTGAGAACCTCCTTGTTGATGCTCCCAGCGGCGATATCTTCGCAATGAGTCAGAATGCGGGTATGGGATGGGAACCGTCCAAATTGGTTCGTGAACAGTTTCTGCTAATAAGCACTCAGGGGGGAATTCGTAAGGATGACGGTACGCCGGTTGCGCTTGGTTACCACACCGGGCACTGGGAACTTGGTCTTCTAATGGAAGCAGCCGCAAAAGAACTACAGCGTCTTGGCTACATACCGTTTGCGTCTTTCTGCACCGATCCATGCGACGGCCGCACCCAGGGCACGCCGGGCATGATGGACAGTCTCGCGTATCGAAATGATGCAGCGACAATCTTTCGTCGTCTCATTCGCAGTTTGCCCACACGAAAAGGAGTGCTTGGTGTAGCGGGCTGCGACAAAGGATTACCGGCGATGATGATGGCAGTGGCCGCTATGCACAACCTGCCGTCTGTGTTGGTACCGGGTGGAGTGACACTTCCACC
>CAZIAN010000010.1:10269-28179 GCA_964537355.1 uncultured Pirellulales bacterium
CCGACTCCGGCCGACTGGAAGAAACTCAACCAAAAGGTTCCGCGTCTTGTTGACGTTTTGCCCAATGGTCCTGTAGGGCACCCCACTGTGCGTGTCTTTCTGGCGGGCGGAGTGCCGGAAGTCATGCTGAAATTAAGAGAACTTGGTCTTTTGAATTTGGATGTAATGACAGTATCGGGCCAAAGGATGGGTGAGCTTCTCGACTGGTGGGAGAAATCAGAACGCCGCCGGAGACTGCGCGAGCTGCTCAGAGAAAAAGACAATATTGATCCCGATGAAGTGATTATGAACCCTGCCCGAGCCAGCCAGGCTGGCCTGACCAGCACCATAACCCTGCCCCATGGCAACCTTACACCGGAAGGCTCGGTCGTAAAGAGCACCGCTATTGACCCGACGCTGTTGGATTCGGCCGGTGTGTACCGAAAGGTCGGCTCTGCCCGCGTTTTCATAAGCGAACCCGATGCTATCCGGGCAATAAAAGAAGGAGCTATTCAACCTGGTGATATCATCGTACTTATTTGTGCGGGCCCAATGGGCAGCGGCATGGAAGAAATTCTGGAAGTGACCGGGGCACTGAAGCATATTTCCTGGGGAAAAGATGTTGCTGTCATCACCGACGGGCGTTTCAGCGGCGTAAGCACAGGCGCGTGCATTGGTCATATAGCTCCGGAAGCTTTAGCCGGTGGTCCGGTCGCAAAGGTATTAGAAGGAGATATGATTCAGATTATCATTGATTGTAAACAACTGGAAGGAAGCGTAGATTTGATTGGTGAGCTAGATACCCCTGCGGACCAGCGAAGTGTTGAACTTGGCACAAGCATATTGACACAGCGTTCGTTACGGCCTGATCTGGCGCCTCGCCCTGACATGCCGGATGATACGCGCTTGTGGGCCGCCCTGCAGCAGGCAGGCGGTGGCACCTGGAGCGGCTGCGTGTTCGACGTTGACGCAATCGTTCAAAAGCTGGATGCCGGTAAAGAAACCTTGCCGAAGAAATAGCAGATGATTAAATTGTGATACTCTATTATGTAATAAGGAGAAGTCTATGGCACAAAACAAAAAGAAGCTCTCTGGTGTCTTTGCTCCTGTGGTGACGCCATTTAGCTCTGATGAACTCGCACTCGATGACCTGAGGTTCAACCTGCGAAAACTAAGCGAAACCGACCTTACAGGCTACCTCGCACTTGGCTCGAATGGTGAATTCAGAAGCCTGAGCGACAAAGAGCAGATTCAGGTTCTTGAGGTTTTCGCTGAAGAAAAAGGCAGCAAAGTTGTTATGGTCGGAACCGGTTGTGAATCCACCAGGCAAACAATCGAAAAGTCACAACTGGCTTCTGAGATGGGCTTCGATTATGTCAGTATCATTACTCCGAATTATTTCGCCAAACATATCGACGGCGCAACCTTAAAGCGTTATTACACACAAGTCGCCGATTCAATTGATATACCTGTATTACTCTATAATGTTCCGGGCTTCGCAGGTGGTGTAGTAATACCGCCTCAAACTGTTGCTGATCTATCGAAGCATCCTAACATCGTTGGCATGAAAGACTCTTCACCAACTGGACCGTCAAAATTCCTTTCCTGCCTTGATCCTGAGGAAGATTTCCATATTCTGGCTGGTTCTGCCAATTTCATTTATTCATCTTTTCACCTTGGGGCCGCCGGCGGTGTTTTATCACTTGCAAATGTCATGCCCGAACCATGCTGCAATTTATACCTTTTATTTACACAAGGCGAATATGATAAAGCAAAGGAACTTTCCTTCAGACTTGCCAGACTCAATCAGGCTGTTTCAGGAGCATGGGGTGTAGCGGGCGCGAAGGCTGCTATGGACATAACCGGATTTAAAGGAGGTTTGCCGCGTCATCCGCTCCAGAGTCTCTCAGAGGAGGCAAAGGAACGAATAAAGCAGGCAATTATAAATGAAGGATTTATGTCTGCTTAAATATTTTGGAAAGCGCGTCAATAAAAAATACAGTTAAGGTGTTCCCGGAAAAATTGTGATGGCTCAAGCCGAAAGTCAAAAGACAACAAAAGGCAATATTATATTGGCGGTAGATATCGGGACGACCGGCATGAAAATAGGTGTATTTCGGCTCTCTGATGGTACGCTTAGTCTGGTGAGGCAATTTTCACAGGAGTATGAGGTAAACATTTATAACGATGGTTTGTTCGGGGATATCGAACAGGAAAAATGGAAAACAGCCTTCATCACCGGATGTAAAGAAATGGAGGACCTTATCGGCGATGTCGATGTTATTTCCCTTTCCGGAACCACGCCGGGACTGACAGCCATGGACAGATCCGGCCGGGCACTTTATCCGGCCATCCTGATGCTTGATCAGCGCTCTCGAAAGCAAGCCCAATTCATAATAGAAACCGTTGGCATGGAATACCTTCTAAAAACCACGGCAAACATGCCGGTTGCAGGCGGATGTTCGCTGGCAAGCATTCTATGGATTAAAGACAATTGCCCCGAAATCTTCGATAAAACCTACAAGTTTGGCCATTCCAACACGTACTTTGCTCACTGGCTTACGGGCGGCTTTGCCATCGATCCCTCGTCTGCATCACTGACAGCTCTGTACAATACCGTTCAAAATGACTTCACTTGGAATGAGGATATCGCCTCGACTTTTGGTCTCTCACCTGGCCAATTACCGCAAATAGTCCCAGCGTATGAAAGCATCGGTCGAATGAGTAACTCACTCGCTCAGAAATTTGGATTCAAAAAGGAGCCTCTCGTGCTTATCGGCGGTAATGATGCGGTTTTGGCGGCGTATTCGGTGGGTATCAACGAGCCGGGTGACATCATTAATGTAAACGGTACCTGTGAAATTACTCTCGTATGTCTTGACAAATGCCTGAGTTCTGCAAATTACAACATCCGGGCCCACGTGCTGCGGGATAGATGGCTCACTTTGCATGTTATGAATGCCGGGGGCAAGGCACTGGACTGGTACAAAAGCCTGTTCTGCAGCGAATTGAGCGATGAGGAATTTTACAACAGCTTCCTTCCGCAGGCAATCCAGAGCCGACTCGATTGTGAAACCAACGTTACTTATATACCTTATCTTATGGGTTCACGATACAGTCTGGAGCCTCTGAAAGCTCAGTTATTGGGATTGACCCAGCAGACCACTCGCGAGGAAATACTGGTCGCAATTGTCAGAGGACTTTGCGAATATCAGAAAGCTCACCTGGAAGAAATTGAAAAGAAAATTCCTCTTAAAAACATTATCCACGTAACCGGGGGGGCGACAAGTCCGGCTTTAATGCGGGCAAAATCAAAATGGATGAGGGACTGTGAATATATCCACAACGAACAGTCATCCATGAAGGGAGCCGCCTTGCTCGGTCAGAAATATCTTGATAGTTGACGACATCTTTGTCCTGAAAACTTGTTAAGCTTATGAAGTTATTTTCTTTTTTTCTGTTCTTTGATAGGAGCACTGCATTATGTTCAGCCTGCACCCGCTCATAATTCTTGTTATCGGCATGCTCACCGTAATACTCATGATTACGGCCTTGAAGATGAATGCTTTTATCGCTTTGATTACCTCAGCCGTGGTCGTCAGTCTGCTGGCCCCTGGCGATTTGGCTGAAAAGATAAGCCGGGTAGCCGAAGCATTTGGAAACACGGCTGGAAGTATTGGTATTGTTATTGCTTTGGCAGTGGTTATCGGCAAGTGCATGATGGATAGCGGTGCTGCGGACCGCATCGTTAGAGCTTTCCTGTCGGTTCTTGGGGAAAAACGCAGCCCAACAGCGCTTATGGCCAGTGGTTTTGTACTTTCTATTCCGGTATTCTTTGACACAGTTTTTTATCTGCTCGTGCCCCTGGCCAGATCCATGCACCGACGCACAAAGAAACATTACCTCAAGTATGCGATGGCTATTGTGGCCGGAGGAGTCGTTACACACTCACTTGTTCCGCCAACTCCCGGGCCTCTTATTGTGGCAGACAATCTTGGCATTGATATTGGCGTTATGATTATTTTCGGAGCGCTGATTGCGCTTCCAGCCGCCGTTGTTGGAATGATCTTCTCGGGATATGCAGATAGAAGAATGAATATACAAATGAGGCCGCTTGGCGGCGAGCTTTCCGAGCCGGAGCCGCTTGAAGACCATCAATTACCGAGACTGCTGATATCGCTTTTGCCGATTATTCTGCCTGTGCTGCTGGTCTCGACCAATACGATTGTCCATACGATTGCCAAAGGTGCTGCCGAAGGCTCGCTCTTAATCCGGGTCGCTGCAATAACCGCCGTATTGGGCAATGTGAATCTGGCGATGCTGATATCAACTGCTATTGCTATGTGGATGCTCAAGAGCAAACGCGCTCTGACTAACACGCAACTGGCAAAAGTTGTCGAAGTATCATTGATGAGTGGCGGTGTAATCATTCTTATTACCGCCGGTGGTGGTGCCTTCGGTGCAATGCTTAAAGCTGCCCAGATAGGACCGGCGATTGAAAGCCTATTCGCAAGTGATACCGGCCAGCCGACAAGTGGTCTGATGCTGTTGATCCTGGGTGCTCTTATCGCTGTGCTGATGAAAATAGCTCAGGGTTCAACCACGGTTGCAATGATAACATCTTCAGCGATGATTGGCTCTATGATCACATCGACGCAAACGTTGGGTTATCATCCTGTATATCTGGCTGCTGCCATCGGAGGCGGCTCGATGGTAGGTTCATGGATGAACGACAGCGGATTCTGGATATTCGTAAAAATGTCCGGACTGACCGAAGCCGAAGGCCTCAAAACCTGGACGCCGCTGCTGGCAATTGTCGGTCTCACATCAATCGTCGTCTCGTTGCTGTTAGCTCTGATTTTGCCAATGGCATAAAGGCTTATAACAGCCTGCCTTCAATAATCCATGATTGACCGGCCGATTTTTTCTATGAAAGTGCCATATATTGTATCTGTGATTGGAAACTCATTTTGGTCCAGACCGAGGCGAACGATAACCATATCCCATTCCGGAATGATGAACATATCGTTGTTATTATATCCGCTGGCCGAATAGGTGCCCGCCGGGGCACCGGGCCACTTTCGTTTGCCGTCGTGCCTAATACTGTTGACCCACCAGTTATAACCATAAACACCACGGCCATCCGCACCGCTCAGATCTTCCAGGGGTAAGGATGCTGGCACTTGGGCCCGCGTTGCCTGATAGACCCAGGCACTGCTGATTAACTGTTTACCTTTCCATTTACCCTTATTCAGAAATAAGTGGCCGAAACGAGCCAATTGGCGAGCCGAAATTTGAATGTGCTTGTTACTATTTCCAGAACCCCCGTTGACCACGATACCATTAACCTTTCCGAAATCGCCCCAATCCCACTTACTGGGATCCATCTCAATCGGGTCGGCGATTCTCCGCTTGAACAGGGCTTCTATCGGCTCATCTGCTATACGGGTCAGGATGTTGGCAAACTGGTTCATCGCGGAATCCCAGTAGGCATACTTTGAGCCGGGCGGAGCAAACAACGGCTTATCAGCCGGCTTGAAAGGTGTTGGGCTCGGGCCGTGTCTATAGCCGCCGCGAGGTTCATCACCAACGGCGTAATATCCCGATGTCATGGTCGTAAAATGTCGAAGTGTGACAGTCGGATATGTTTTCGACATGCCGGATACGTATTCTTTTGCCCGCGTTTCCAGAGTCGCCTTGCCGTCATCGATAAGCAAACCAAGCACCGTGCTGGTAAAAGATTTTGTCAGAGACCAGACTCCGTGAACTTTGTCTATTTTCGTCCCTTTCCATACCATATATCCGTTGCGTATTATGACCAGCTCATTGACACCGTCCCCCTCGGTATTATCCTTAAGATATGATATGGCAGCATCAAGTTTGGCCGAGTTTATACCCTGTGATTCAGGTGTCACCTCTTCCCAGTCTTTTCCCGGAAATACCATTTTTGAATTGGTAATGTAAAGGACTGAGTCACTTTTCGAAGGGGCTTGAAAAGTCTGTTCTCCCCAGTCTGCCCTTTTTATAGAACCTGTCGATACAACTTTGCCTTGATCGGGATTAAACCACTCGTATTTGTATTTGCCGGATTGCAGTGTTACAGTTATTGAGCTTTCATCAGATGCAGGCTTATAAACCAGATATTCCACACCGGGATTCGCCAAACAATACTTTGTCGAGGACAGGTCATTGCGTGGTTTCATTAAGGCCAGATTCATTCTTTCGGCATATCTTCGTGTATACCCCATACTTACCCGAATCGGTTCCCACTTAGAGTCAAACTTTTCTCCGAGAACCACACCATCATACGGGTCCATAAATATAGGATTGTACCCTCTTAGGAAACTCTTCCAAACCCATGCCTGATTTCCTCCGATTCCCCATAAATGGTCGGTGTCATTCAGAATAACCTTTCGGCCATCGGCAGCCGGTGGATTGTCCCTGTAGCCACCCTCATTATTTGGGGAAATCCAGTCGGCAGGGCTACCGAACAGAGTCTCATTTTTCCCGCCGCGGTACTGGAACGTCATCCCGACCGGATGCTGCTTAGGTTTACTCTTCTCATACTTTTTGATATAGCGAATCATGTGATATTGCCATTGCGTCGATGGAGGGTGGTTCTCATTCGATATCTCATATAGCACATTATCGAAATCATTCACCGTATCGATCACCTTTCGGACATAGCTTTCCTGAAGATTAGTAACAGCCGGATTACTCAGTGTATAGATTTCGAGACCCTTACCGTCTTTGTTTTGGTCTCCATCAATACCATTTATATTATTTTGCTGATGAAACGGATGGCTTTCCCATGCTCCGGCCGAAAATTGCATTGCCCACCCCTCAAAGAGCATTACCGAAACGTAAATTCCGCGGTCATGGGCTTCCGAAATACGACGCCGTAATCGGTCAAAGTAAGCGGGATTGAACTTCGTGAGATTAAACTTCGGTTTTCCGTCGAGGGCCTTGCCCGGGCCGGTGCGCGCCCAGGGTTGAGGTGCGGATGTATGGAGCTTGCTCTCCCTGTTTGCTTTTGTGTTCCAGGTCGTTGATTCCCATGTCCACATTCGGATAAAGTTGTGATTCAGCTTCTGCATCCAGTCAAGGCATGCGGTAAAGTCGAATTGCGGCGGCGGATCTTTCGGGCC
This sequence comes from uncultured Pirellulales bacterium, assembly GCA_964537355.1. Classification (GTDB taxonomy): domain Bacteria; phylum Planctomycetota; class Phycisphaerae; order Sedimentisphaerales; family Anaerobacaceae; genus NIOZ-UU13. Next base: position 17,397 of record CAZIAN010000010.1, read on the forward strand.
AATATCCACCAGATTTGACCATGTATGCGAGCCTGTCAGATAAACAGCCCGGCCGCTATCATCAGTAAAATAGCGAGGATTGTCTTTTAGAACTCGCAACGGACCTTGCATTCTTATTACTTTATCACTTGCCTTCAGATTTACAAAACCGGAGCTAACAATAAAAGCCGAGAACAATATCCATTGTAAGGTCGTGAATTCAGTTTTGCGTGCACTAATGATTTTTCGATACATGTTAATCCTCCTAAATAAATCTGATGATAGGTTCTGTAAAGAATAAGTCCCTTCTGCCTCCTGAATGATTTATTATAACAACAGTAAGATTCCAACGAGTACACATAATAGTCTAATGAATAAGATTCTTCTAATCAAATACTTTGCTTTTTTCTTTACTAAACAAGCATAAAGGGCTTCTATGCAAGACCTTGTAAGAACGTGCAATTTTATCTGCCCAGGCCTTGTGATTGACCTAAAAAAAGTGTATAATGTAAACAGCCATACAGATATAAAAGCAAGTAAAACCTATGAACAACCTCGATTGGCTCAGATTGTTGGTAAAGTAAAGCATGTCTGGAGAAAATAAATCGACCGGCAGTGCCCACCAGAATATCGACCGGCTGGTCCACCAGCATGCCGAGACGCTATACTTCTATGCTCTGATGCGGGTTGGCAAACAGGATTTAGCAGAAGATATTGTTCAGGATACCCTTTTGGCGGCGCTGCAGAGTTGGCAGAGCTTTGCAGGTGACTCATCCGAGAGAACCTGGCTCATTGGAATATTGCGTCACAAAATACTGGATTTTTTCCGCCAGAACCGCAGCCAGGAGAGTGTGGACGACCAGTCCTGGAAAAAGGAATACTTCGATAAAACAAAACACTGGAAAGACAAAACGGTTAACTGGAAGGCGGATCCGGAGGTTTTAGTTGAAAACATCGAATTCTGGAAGATTTTACAGGATTGTCTCAAAGAACTCTCTAAGGTAATGGCTCAGGCATTCGTCATGCGTGAAATGGAGGGAATAAGTTCTGAAGAAATTTGTAAGCATTTGGAGATTTCTCAGACTAATTTATGGGTGCGCCTGCACCGTGCGCGTTTGCAGCTTCGCCGGTGTCTGGAGCTGAACTGGTTTATATAGTACTGTTGACTGAAAATGGTTCGGAAAACTTTAAAAAATATTGTATTTATTTTGACCCTGAGATGTGATCATGCTTCCCGTCTGCTATCCTATTCGCAGGAAGCACCGCTAAATAGGGCTGAAAGATGGGCTTTATACTTCCATCTGCTAATTTGCAGAATGTGCCGTAAATATAAAAAGCAGTTAAAGCTTATGCATGATATTCTGGCTAAGCTCACAGAGTCCAGACTTTATGATATAGTAGCACCTTCTTTGATGACCGAAGAGCAGGCCCAGGCACTTCAGGGGAGAATTTCAAAAAAAATCCGGGAAAATCTGGATTCCATGTAAGGTTCACACACCTCTTCGCGACTCATTAGTGAATTTTTTATTCGTTCGGTACTGAACATAATTCAACAGTGACACTGCGCACATGCTTTAATTTGTTGCGCGGTGTAAAAACCGATTGTTGGTAAGTACTTTAAAGAAATAAGGAGTAGTAAACCATGAAAACCAAAACATATATATTAACAGTAGCGGCAGTCATCGCTTTGGCGACAGCGTACTTCACAGCGGAAGCGCTGGCGAATCGTGGAAACGGAGCGTTGGGTGTTGTCTATGTAACGAGCCAGGGACTCTATTACGATACTTTCGTATCAGCCAAGTCTCTTCCTTTACACGGCCCTTTCCAGAAACTTGAAAACGGCGTAACCGAGTTCGGCCCCGGCCAAAAAGGATACGTCGGGGGACGATGGTGGATTGATGACGGCGACGGCATCATGGGTCCGTCTGATGTTTACCTCTTATGTCCTCTCCTGGGGCCGGGTCGAACAACACCCTGATTGCTTTTTTGATATGGCGCTGGGGCACATCCGGAGGAAGGGAGTGCTTCCAGCGCCTTTAATACTAAAATTGGAACATATTTATTAATTTGCTTGTGACTAAAAAAAGTCGAGTGAGTCAAAACCATCTGCAATAAGCAGCAAAATTCGACACTATTTTTAGAAAGGAAAAAACAATGAACAGAAAAGAAAGAACAATCAAACCAATGTATTGGACATTAGTGTTTGCGGTTTTGGCTCTTGTAGCGACCACTCAGCCATTGCAAGCACAGGATGAAACCGTGAATATCGTCGTCAAAATAGAGAGCCTGGCATCCGAAAACGGTGTTTACTTTTCACCGGTATGGGTGGGATTTCACGATGGCAGCTTCGACTTATTCGATTTAGGCAGTCTTGCCAGTGAAGCAGTCGAGCGCATTGCCGAAGACGGTGATAACTCCGTACTCCGTGCGGACTTTGCAGACGTCACAACCGAGACCGGCGGCATAGATGGCGTGATTACTTCTCCGGCTGGTTTCCCTGGCCTTCCGTTATTCGACCCGGGCGAGGTTAGCACTGCCGAGTTTACCCTGACAGCATCACAGAATCGATATATGAGCTTCGCCAGCATGGTCGTGCCCTCGAACGATGCCTTCATTGGTAACCACAATCCTTGGGCCATCGAGCTTTTTGACGCGGCCGGAAAATTCAAGGGTAAACAAATCATCACGGTTCCAGGTTCGATGGTATGGGATGCGGGCACAGAGCTGAATAACGAATTGGACGCGGCCTTCATCAACCAGACCGCCCCCGACACCGGAGTGACAACAACCTGTCCGGTCCTGCCTCATCCCGGCTTTTTGAACTCTTATGCAAATCCGGGTGGCGACCCGATTATCCTGGGCGGAATGAATGCGGCCGGAACATTGATAGATCCGGCCGGAGCCGACTTCACATTGCCATATGCCGTAGTAGCACGGATTACAATTGAGCCGGTCACAATGAATGACGGAATGATGCCGTAAACAGTTGAACTGCTTTCTCAATATTGAAAAATATTAATATTGGCTTCTACGTCCTAATAGGGTGAGTCGTAACTCACCCTATTTTCTGTGTTTATAGTCGATAGGTATATAGAATAGGATTTTACATAAAAGCCCCCTGAACATCGAAAGCTCTCAGAGGGTATATATGTTAAATAGAAGTGAAATCGGCTTTTGTAATAAAACACTTGTAGATAGGAACAGAAGCCTAAGGGGGATTATTAGATTATGATTCAATCAAAAGGCACAATGAGTAGCTCTTATAAAAAGCTTCGGTCTTTAAGTATAGTTCGGTATTTCCCGCTATATGTGATTTTCTTGCTTTTTTGGGTTCCAATCTCCGCTTCCGGAGCGCAGGTAGCTTCTTATCCGGAAACCATTATTCCTATTCCGCACCCAATCACAAGTCTGTTGCGATCAAAAAAGGTCCACAGAGAATTGAAACTATCAACGGCCGAAATTGACCAAGTAGAGAACATAGTTTCCCAAATCGACCTGCCCCTGTGGCGCCTGCGTGACCTTCCGCTCCAGAAGCGTAACGAAACAGCCGCCCCGCTTATTAATCAACTCAAGAGCAAACTTGCTCAAATACTGTCCGACCGGCAAAATGAACGACTAAATCAACTCGTATGGCAAGCGAGGGGTATCGATGTATTTCTTGAGCCCCAGATCGCCCTCAAACTGAATCTTTCGCCGGAGCAAACAAACAGAATCCAGGCGTTATTAAAAATATTACATAGCAAAATAACCTCATTACAGAGCAATCCTGATTTAGGCTCCGCGTTAGAAAGAACCGCTTACATTCAAAATATGCAGACCGAAACTCAAAGGAACATCCAGACAGTTCTGAATAGCTATCAACAGAATACTTTTACAATGCTAATGGGACGTCCTTTTAATTTCTCTAAGATTCAAAGCGTCGCCTGTAAAGCCCCCGAATTTGAAATTGACACCTGGATTAACTCGTCACCTGTAAAACTGTCCGAACTAAAAGGAAAAGTAACAGTCGTCCATTTTTACGCATTCGGTTGCGGCAACTGCATCCGCACGCTTCCTTACTACAACGACTGGAACAAGCATTTCCCTGCAAGCAGCTTTTCAATAATAGGAATCCACAGGCCTGAGACAAAGCAGGAACGAAATATCGATAAAGTAAAAGACAAGGCGGCGCAAGCCGGTATGGAATATCCGGTTGCCGTCGATAATGATAGCCTTGCCTGGAATTCATGGGCAAACAATATTTGGCCCAGCATATACCTTATCGATAAGAACGGCTTCGTACGATACTGGTGGTATGGTGAACTCAATTGGCAGGGCGCAGAAAGCGAAAAGTTCCTGGCCGAAAAAATCCGGGACTTAATAAGTGAGCATTAAGCAGTACAGGACACGGTCCTGAACGGATTTGAATTTGCCGATAACTTGCCCTGCAATTAGACTGGGTTTTCGACCTGGAGTGCCTCCGATAAGATAGTACTTTGACCATCAGGAGATCTTAAGGTAATATCATAAATCCCCTGGGGCAATCCTGCAGGAACAAGAATTTCCACGCTTCCATTCATATTGATTGAATTTATTTCCACGGGGATATCGTTAAGAAGAACATCATAACCGACTAAAAAATTAATTCCTTCAACTGTTAACATAACCGTCAAGGGAACACTGTTATCGTTTTGAATTTCAGGTTCGACCGACTGAATAGATAAGAGATTTTTTGAGCCTTCCATCAGCCAATCAAGACTGTTTTTCATAATCATGTCCATTCCATTATTTGAAATTCGCTCAAGAGCAAATGCAAAGAACACTGCACGATAACTGCCTGTCTCGGCGGTAATCCCAATCACATCTTCAGGATTCTGATTAGTGAAAAGAGCCGGTTTTGCTACGTCACTGCTATCCAATACTAAAATATCCGTCATATTCGGAACGTTTGCGTCGAATTCTGCGTTCAAGCCGGATATTCCCAGGCCGATGGGACTATCGGTTATTTCAGAAATATCCAAAGTGGTTTCCTGAGATAAAATCTCTCCTGTGCTTGAGTAATTTACAAATGGATCACGGTTAAACCCTAAAATATGTAAAACCTGCTGTCCAAACAGAGTATGTTCTTGTTGGTCACTCCAATCCATACCTGAAACCAGCAGCCGTCCACCTTGCGCTAAATATCGCGTCAGTTCGACATTGAATCGGATTCGATAGTTGAATTGCAGCACTTGATCGTCAGTGACGGCGTTAAGAGATGTAGAAGCCATAAACCACGAAACCGCCTGGAAGTTCTGCATATACTCAATAGATGGATAAGAATTGAGTGCGTTCACGTCCCACAAAGTTGACTCATAACCTGCAAGATTGATTGCTTCGATATATTGATTCTCGATAGAATCACTGCCGTCATCATCGATTAATAATACATTTCCCTCAGGAGCTGGAACCTTCATAATGCGCGCCCACACAGGAACGCGCAGCACTTCTGCCTGATTATCCATATCGATGATCACATCACCGCTTATGTCTTCGAACTCTCCGAGCTGCGATGGGGGATTGAATTTCAGTTTTAACAGGACATCGATACTCTCAGATGGAGCTAAATCAAATTGATTGGGGACTATATCGACAGATTCTATTCGTTCTGTGTTAGATAATTCCATTGAGATGAAAAACGATTGAAGCTGCTGCGATACATTTCTTAAGTTAACGGTTCTCTCGGATTCAGTCGGACCATCTACCAGCAAATTCTCCCAGCTTATAGTCGATGGCGTTACAATCAAAGGAAGAGTCATGGCCTTACCGGGGTCTATATGCCCACCTCCCCGTTCCATCCCGGACATCGAAGCAATAGTCAATGGTCGTTCAGCAGAAACAACTATTGCTGATTTGATATCTTCTGGTTTCCATGAGGGATTCATTTGTTTGATGAGGGCGGCAGCCCCTGCCACGCGGGGCGCTGAAAAGCTGGTTCCATTACTGAAACTAAAACCGGATACATCAAATGCAGTGTACTCGAAGAGACTGAATTGGAATTCACCGGGAAAATCGTTCTGTGTCGCTGCATAACTTCCTTCACCAATCGCAACTACCTCGGGCTTTACGGAATAACTAAGAGAAGGACCCAAAGAAGAAAACGTACTTAATTGAAGAGGGATTTGCTCTCTCTCTAAGGGGGCAGCGGCATAAAATTCTACTTCCACCATACTTGAGTTCTTAATAGCATCCTTGACAAACAATCCGGTATTGTGCGACAGGAAATACGAAGGTATTTGCGTGCCGGGAACACTTGGACCAAGAAGAGGTTCGTCTGGACCCTCTTCTGCATTGCTATTATTATAGATCAGAGCACCCCAGCCACCGACTTCCTGTACATGGTCAATTTTAGTTGTGAATGTGCAAATACCTCGCTGGACCAAAACCCATTTATTCTCCGCAGAACCACCAGACAAGCTCTCGCAAACCAGGCCATCTTCATCACCCCCGAAACTACGGCCGTCATAATTATCAGCGTCAATAAGTTCAAACCGCCCGAGCAATGGTCGTGAAAAAAAATCCGGATTCGGACCTAAAACAACTTCTTTTCCGCTTAAGATTTCTTTCTCATCGGCATATACGTTCATCATCGCAATAGACATCTCGCCGGAAAACTCGCCATTGTGAGCATTTGTCAAAGAGCCGACCGTGATTACTTCCGGAATCTGCCCCGGAGCTCCGATTGTCTCTGCCTCACCGGAATTACCTGCCGCAGTAACGACAACTACTCCCGCCTTTATCGCATTCTTGATTGCCAGGGCCTCGGGATCCAGAAGAGTATTGATATAAGATTCGGAACCTAAGCTCATATTCACAACATCCATGCCATCTTCCACACAGGCCTCAAGTGCGCCAATGATTTGCTCTAATGTCGTAAAATCATCCGTGAACACCTTATAATTTCCCAAATATGCATTAGGTGCAAAACCTGAGATTAATCCCAAAGGCGAGATTGTATTCAAACTTCCTGCTGCGCAAGATGCTACATGTGTTCCATGTCCATTCCGGTCACGAGGAGTCGAATCTTCAATCGAGTCTCCATTCTTGGTAAAAACACGTGCCACAATAATTTTCTTGTTTGTGAAATTCGTATCGCCGAGAGGAAATCCGTCAGGAAGTTCATATCCTTCATCATTGAACATTATGTGGGTATTGTCTATCCCGGTATCGATAATGCCGATCTTTATACCTTGTCCGGCATGTGATTGGCCGCCGCTGAGCTGCCATGCCAAAGGTGCATTCATCAGATCATTGCTTTTAGTTAGTAAGCGATTGTATTTCCGGTTCGGAACTATCGCTAATACCTCAGGTAAAGACCGAATTCTTGACGCGATTCTACTCGGCATCTCCAGAGATAGGCCATTTATAAGACCGGTAAATCGACGCCGAGGAACGATATCGGGAGAAAGTTTTCTTAACCTATTTTCAAAATTGCTGAGGTTCTCTCGCAGCTTCCTGCGACGCTTCATCATGTGTTCGACAGGCCGATTCTCACGTTTAGAAATTCCCTTATATAAGGAGTTCCCCCGTTCGTCAAATGCACTCCTGCTCAGAGAGGGCTCTTTCAATACAATAATAAAGCTATTTAGCCCTGGTTGGTTTAAGGGCCGGGCATAATTATTACTTATGGCAAATAAGCAACACAATAGAAATACGAAAATCCTTTTCGGCATAATAATTTCCTCACCCACAGGATTGAATCACTAACATGTGTTTCTTATCGGCATGGGGGTTCTACAATTAAATACATTTTTTGAAAATAGTCGGTAATGTAATCCGAAATTCCTCATTTGCCATAAATTTTATTACATTACTTTATATTTGACGATTCCATGATACCAAATTTTTGTCAGTAATTCAAGATTCCGGTCGTTATCTTCCAAATTAACCTGTCACTTGCCATCTAACTGTACTAATACTCAATAAAACATTTCGTTGTTCTACAAAAAACTCTTCAAAATTAATCTCTTTTCTCATGCAACCTTACCTTTATCAAAAAAGATAGTATCTATATATAAGTGCACATGGACACCTTTTTGGTAACGGAAAAAGCAATACTGTTCATCGCAGGAAAAGTCATTTGGATGAGAAATAGCCATAACTGCAATCTTACTAAAACCTCTTATTTCTGCTTGATTGAGTACAAGGAAATGAGCTGCATCTCAACCAAATCTCAATTATGCCTTGACTTATCCAGGCGCCTTTCTATAAGATAAGGAGTGTTATTATAGAGGTTCCCTACAGGAAACTTCTCTGGTTTTGTCTCTACTGTTGGTTCTCAACTTCATGACCGATTTGAGCTTCATAGATTGGTGCGTATGCGCCGCCTATCTTGTCGTGGTCTTTGGCCTGGCTATCAGAAGTGCCAGGGGCCAGCAGGATAACGAAGACTTTTTTCTCGGTGGCAGGAACATGAACTGGTTCGTCGTCGGAGTCTCGATGTTCGCTACCAGTTTCAGCTCCATATCTTTCCTGGGCCTTCCTCAACGAGGCGCCTACCAGGACTTCAGTTTCTATCTGACCATTCTCTTCATCCCATTTGTCATCACTCCAATTCTGTGGTGGATTTTTGTTCCGATGTTCGTCCGTCTTAAGGTCAGCAGCGGATACGAATATCTGGGCAGAAGGTTTGGTCTGCCTGCGCAGCGCATCGGCTCAGGCCTTTACTGTGTGTATGCCCTCGGCTGGATGGGCACAATGCTTTACGCGATTGCCCTTACCCTGCAAACCGTGATGGGATTAACACATGCTCAGTACTACTTCATGCTCATTGGCATCGGGGCCTTCGCGACTATCTATACCGTCATGGGTGGTTTGAAAGCAGTGATTTGGACCGATGTCTTGCAGGCGGTCGTACTTGGCGGAGCAATCGTGGCTGTCATGTTCCTTGCTGTAAGCCGCATCGATGGAGGCTGGTCGGGTTTCTTCTCGATTGCGGCTCAGCACAGCAAATTTAAAATGTTCCATCTAAATACCAAGCTCCTTTCACCTGAGAACTTCACCGGTAAGAATACTGTATTCACCGCCGCTGCCTATGGTCTGTTCATGTATCTGCCCGGCTACGCAGTCTCTCAAAATATGATTCAGCGTTATGTTTGTGCCGGCAGCCTGGCCGGAGGACGACGTATGGTTATCCTTAGTGCCGCAATCAATACCACCCTTGGCTTGCTCTTTCTGTTGGTCGGCACAGCACTGTTCGTCTTTTACAGCCAGCCCGGCGGCGTTGGTTTACCTGCCGCCGGTCTCGAAATCGCAAAGGAAGATCAAATCCTGCCCTATTTCGTCTCTTCACAGTTTCCCGGAATCGGATTGGTCGGGCTTATACTGGCCGGTCTTTTTGCCGCGGCCATGAGTACAATAGACAGCGGAATCAACGGAGTGACATCGGTCATTGTTTACGACTGGCTCTCCGGCAGGGAACTGCCCTTAAGGATTGGCAGAATTCTTACTTCTGTACTTGGTATAGTGGTCATCTGTGCGGCTATTCTTGTTCCCGTTCTCGGCGATACGGTCTTTGAAATCATTACGGTAATCGCAGGGACCTCGCTGGGTATGTTGCTGGCCATTTATTTGCTCGGGATGTTTATTCCTCATGTGAATTTACCGGGAGTTCTGACCGGACTTGCGGTCGGACTTGTATGTTTGGCACTCGTTTGGATATTGACTGATGTCCCCAAATGGTGGTTCGGGGCTTTTACTATCATCCCCACCTTCATCACAGGGGCCATAGCCAGTCTATTCTTTCCAAAGCCCCTTGAATCCGCGTTGGAGAATACGCTTTTGAGAGGGAAAAAGGAGCAAAAAGTATGAACGTAACACGAAGAAAAAAAAGAACGGCTAACATCGGTATTTTCGGAGTCGGTTTTCATAAATACTGGCCCCAGTTCGATGGCCTGCTCGATGAACTGACACACAAGCTTAATATTTTCCTCGACCGGGTAAAAACTCACGAAGTGCAGGTAACGTCTTTCGGCATCGCAGACGATGCTGAATCTGCCTATACAATGTTGCCGAAGCTAAAGGCCGCAGACCTTGATCTGGTATTCTGCCACATGCTCACCTATGCCACATCGGCATCATTTGGAGCAATCATTCGCGGGCTGGACGTTCCAATCGTTCTGGTCGCACTTCAGCCATTAAAAGCCCTGGATTATTCCAAGGCCTCCACCTACATGCAGTTGTGCAATGATGATTTCTGCGCCGTCCCTGAATTCACCGGCGTAGCCATACGCATGGGCAAAAAGCCTCCTCCCGTTATCCTCGGCACTCTTGAGGATGACCCGGCAGCAGACAGAGAAATTACCGAATGGTGTAATATAGCAAGGGTTCTGCATGACCTTAAACGGGCCAGGATTGGTCATTTCGGCCATCCCATCGAAAACATGCTGGACATGCAGACCGATCATACCGCACTGACCGCAGCATTTGGCTGTCATATAGTTCAGACAGAGCCCGATGAGCTGCTGAAACTGGAACGTACTGTCACCGAAGAGGAAATAGATAACAAAAAAACACAAATCCTCGATCTCTTTGATACACCTGACCCGAAATCCGACCCCATCACGGAAAAACTGACCGAACAAGACCTCCAGATTGCCGCCCGTGTGGCCGCAGCTTTAGATAAATTCATAGACAAATATAATCTGGATGCCCTGGCTTACTATTACGAAGGACAAGAGGGCAGTCCGATGCGCCAATTGGTTACTAATCTGATAGTAGGCAATTCTCTGCTCACCGCGGCTGGCTTTCCAATGTGCGGTGAATCTGATTTGAAGACCTGCATCGC
>CAZIAN010000011.1:0-27653 GCA_964537355.1 uncultured Pirellulales bacterium
TATGCGCAAATGGTATGTTTGCCTAATACGAAATATGTTACTAATGAGTCAAACTCGCGGATGTTGAGCTTTTCCGGGCCGTATTCGTACCATAGGTCAAAGAGGCTGCACAGGAAATCGCCGTACTGTTTCGGGGTAATTGAAAAATCAGCAATTTTATTCGTCGCGGGGTCAGTCTCAACACAGGGGATGAACTGCAGGTAAGTAAGCTCGTTTTCTATAAGGAAATTAAACAAAGTTTGGGGATGTTCTACATTTTTATTATTCAGCAAGACAAGGGCACTGAATTCGACCTGATATTTTTTGCAGTTTTCGATGCCTCTGATTACCCTGTCAAAGGTGCCCGAGGCGGAATGGTCAAGGCGGTATATGTCGTGGAATTCTTTAGGGCCATCGATGCTGATGCCGAGAAGGAACTTATTTTCATGCAAAAACATACACCAGTTGTCGTCGAGTAAAACGCCGTTGGTTTGGAGGGTATTGCTTACTTCCTGGGGAGGGCTGCCGTATTGTTTTTGTAATTCCACCGCCTTTTGAAAAAAATCCAGTCCCATCAATGTCGGCTCGCCACCCTGCCAGGCAAAGCCGACGACGGGGAAGCCCAACGTCATATAATCTTTTACGAGTTTAGTGAGCACCTCATCGCTCATCCGCTGTTTGCCTTGGCCAAACTCCGGGGATCTGTCTTTATAGAAACAGTATCTGCAATCAATGTTGCAATTCGAACCGGACGGCTTGATTAAAAGGGTGAATGGCTGCATTATTTTTAGTCTGTTCTAACAAGTGTAATCTGCCTGCCGGGTACCAATTGAATATCAAGTTCATTGTTCTTTTGTTGTACCATGTTCTTTGAGATGCCTTCGACTTTGAAAGCGGAACCTGGAAAGGGATTTTCGAGACGGCAGAGGCCCTCTTTTTCGGCCTGGATTATGACGTGGCGCGTGAGTCCATTGCGACGTTCGGCGGAGACCAGAAAAGCACCTTCGGCCCTAAGTGTGGTGAAAGAAACATCTTTCCAAGTAGCGGGGATGGCGGGAAAAACTCTGATAGTACCGCTGTAACTTTGCAAAAGCATTTCCTGCAGACCGGCAGCGGAGGCGAAATTTCCTTCGAGTGTAAACGGCCTGTAACGAAAATTGGAATATCCTTTGCCTGACTGGTCGCCGTTACAGTGAAAACTGCTGCGCAGGCAAAATGCCGTGGAGAATATCTCCAGTGCTTTTTCAGCCTGCCGGCCGTCACGTGCCCGGGCGGCCATATTTGCCAGCCAGCTAAAGCTGTATCCGCACCACTGACTCGTTCCTTTTTGTTCGAGGTCATCCAAGGAGGCCCTTATAATGGCCTGGTCCTGCGGGCCGTTTTCCCAGCGAATCATTCCCAGCGGATGAATTGCCATTAGATGCGAAAAGTGGCGATGCGACGCCTTCAAGGGATAATCCTTCGCGACGAGCATTTTCTTACTTTGCGGGTCAATCGCCAAATCCGGCATCTCGGAGAGTATTTTACGCCAATGGTTCGCTTCTTTTGTTTTACCTAATTCGTCCGCAAGTTCGGCCGTTTTTTCAAACGCCCATCTTATCAGTGCGGTGTCGTAATTTGTAATCGTCGGGAACCATGCGTTGAGACGGTTATCGTTAATCTCAGGCGAAGAGCTTAAAGGAAGAGTTCGCTTTCCGTCGGGGCCTTTTTCGGTAATCGCCTCAAGAAAGATAGATGTATCTTCGAGCCATGGATAAGCGCGTTCTTTCAGGAATTTTCTGTCCATACTGTATCGCCAGTGCAGATAAAAATGGTGGGCCAGCCATGCGGCGGTGGTGGCCGAGTGTGTGTATTGGTGCCAGCCACCAATCTGTTCCTGCTGCAGGTCGGCCGTCATTGGGACATTCAAGCCGGGCAAATCAAAGAACCTTTTTGTCCAGGCCTTTGCTGTTTTTCGTGTATCCCAAAGCCAGTTGACATATCCGAGTTCGCCTTCAAGCTGGTTGCCGCTGTAAGCAGGCCAGTAGCTCAACTCGGTGTTAAGGTCGTGATGATAATCTCCTTTCCATGGCGGGATTTTTCCGTTGTCGGCAGTCCACGGGCCCTGAAGGGTGATTGGGGGTGTGTTTGGCCTGGTTGCTGCGCCGAACTTGTACATCTCGAGATACCACTGCCTTTCAATGACGGCATTGGGCACGCTGACTGAAGATTTATTCCAGAATGAGTCCCACCACTTACGATGCGTATTAAGTGATTTGGTAAATCCGACCTTGAGAGCTTTTTGGCAGTTTTCACGAGCCAGTCGCAGAGGATTCTTTGATTCTTTCGAAGTTGTAATCGACCAGACAGCGAGCCAATTGTTTTGTGATTTTTGCCAGGCGACGGCCACGGCAAACTTGAAACCTCCCCAGCCTTCCTGCAGGTATCCTGTCCAGTTGTCACCGCGGGATTCGAGAGGTGCGTTATATCTGAGGCTGGCCAGGTCACCTGCGCTTATTTTTCCGGGCCCGGCCTCGTCTGTAATTTTTCCGGCGAAAGGCGGGGCCAGGAGCCTGAGCGCGATTGGTTCGGATGAATCAATCCGAATCATTCCAACTGGCTCTGTGGCGTGGGTAAAAATTCGCACTTTATTTTGGCCGCCGAACCAGACAGTCGCGGCTGCTTCAGCAAGGTTCAGCGATGCCTTTTCAAAGACGGGACTATTTCCGATGATTAATTCGATACGACCGGCGGGTATTTTCGTTGGGCCGGCATTACCGTAAGGCTTATCATAAAGACGGTGGAGGTCATTGATGCGGCCTTGGGCGACCCACTGGCGCATGGTCTTGTATGAATATTCTTTAGTGTGAAATTCCGGTACCGGACGAAGGTCCCACAAGTCTGTTCTATCGAGGGATATTTTCAAAGGCGCACCGTCACCCCATACGAGAGCACCGAGCAGACCATTACCCAGGGGTATTCCCTCATCCCAGGTTTGTGAAGGCGTCTCGAAATGCAGGCCGTGCTTAGGCATTGGTTTGCCGGGAGTATTTAAGGAACAAACAGAAATAATTATTGCGATGGAAAGAAGCTGAAGTGCCTTTGGCGAATTATACCATTTCATAAATATATCCTCGAACGTCTATTATGTGTGATTTGAGTTGCTGTCATTTCGCAGCTATTATACCATCGGTAGTGCAGTAATGACAATAGGTCTGTAATGGAGCGCTGTTATTTGTTAAATCTCTCTGTGCCTTTTCAACCACTTTTGCACCCACTGCTCGGCCTGTTCGGAACTGTGCAATTTCCCCTCCAGTTGAGCGATGTAGAGTTCTTGTGACAACTGTCCCAGAGCAGGTCCGGGGACGGCACCGAGGCGAATAAGGTCGTGGCCGTTCAGGAGCGGATCGGGTTTTAAATCAATGTCACCCAATTCCTTTATTCTGTTGCTAAGGTTTTCCAATGCAGCAGTATTGTCCGGGCCTCCTTCGGCCATTTGAATCGCCCTCTGGAACTCGTACAGGTCGGCGAAGTACGGCTCTGTTAGAATCTTTTTCAAGTCAGCCAGAGACATCCGGTCGTCGAGCAGTTTGCCTCTGTTGGCTAATAAGAATTTTATATGTTTAGTCAGACTTTTGCTTAGTTTGAGGATTCGGCTAATCTCAATTGCGAAATCCGTCTCACAGCCGACAAGGAGGCAAGCCAAAGCCAAGGCAAAATCAACTTTTTCCTGCAGTTGGCCTAATACATCAATAGCGGTTTTTCTGTGTTTTGAAAACAAGCTGGGAAAGATCACCTCAGCCAATCCGCTGTTGAAGAGCATTGATGCGCCTGCGGATCGGTTGGGATTAACGAGTATGCCTTCTAATTCGATTGCTATTCGTTCGCCGCTTGTTTGTGCTATATTTGACGAATTGGTGCAAATCGCCGACCATGTTGACGGTTCAATCGCAAAACTTAGCTGGGTCGAGAATCGCACGGCCCGGAGCATTCGGAGATAATCTTCACTAAACCGCTCGGCCGGTCTTCCGATAGTCCGCACAATTTTTGCTCTGAGGTCAGCCTGGCCGTCAACGTAATCTATCACCTCTTTTTTAAGGGGGTCATAAAACATTCCGTTGATTGTAAAGTCTCTTCGACTTGCATCTTCGGCGGCAGTTGTAAACTTAACTGAGCCGGGATGTCTGCCGTCAACGTAGCCGGTTTCGGTTCTGAACGTGGCGACTTCCACCTGCTGGTTTTCGATTAAAACAATTATTACTCCGAACTTTGCCCCGACATTCAGTGTGCGTTTGAACAATTCTGTTACT
Source organism: uncultured Pirellulales bacterium (assembly GCA_964537355.1). Taxonomy (GTDB): domain Bacteria; phylum Planctomycetota; class Phycisphaerae; order Sedimentisphaerales; family Anaerobacaceae; genus NIOZ-UU13. Next base: position 4,269 of record CAZIAN010000011.1, read on the forward strand.
TCCTTGGGCTGTGCGTTGGTGGCAACATCATGGTCTTTGGCGCGTCGGCCCAACAGCATGTCGCGTACACATCCGCCGGCCAACAACGCCTCAAAGCCATTACTGCGCAGTTTCCTGAGTATTTTTATAGCTGCCTGTTTGTTTGTCATTCGTTGGTCTTCTGTAATATGGCTACTGCCATTGTTCCCCATCGGCGCCTGTCTATTATTCGAAATTCGCCATAATGTTCCAATAAAGATACCTTTCGGTCGGTCCTGACGACAATAACTGCATCTTCAGTCACCCTGGCGCCCAGCGAATCCAGCAAACCACTCAAAGGTGAGCCGGCCTGAACATCCATTGAAGCGGCATAGGGCGGGTCAACAAAGACAAGGTCATATTTTTGCCGGTCCGGATTCGGCGAGATCCCAAATTTGAATGCGTTGGCCCTTATAATTTCAGACTCATTAACAAAATCGGCTTTTTCTATGTTTTTCTTTAGAACCGAAATAATCTTCGGGTCATTTTCAACGAAGGTCACAAAGTTGGCCTTTCTGCTGAGGGCTTCGAGACCGAAGGAGCCGACTCCTGAGAACAAATCAGCTACTATTGCGCCGTTCGGCAGGTCATATTTGTAAAGAACACTGAAAAGCGATTCTTTTACCCTGTCGGTGACAGGGCGAGAGACCTGTGTTTTGGGACTAAATAATTTCATCCCTCGTTTTGAGCCGGCTATTATTCGCATTTTGGGACTTTTGCTGCTATTACTTTGCGGACCAGTAGTCAATCACAAGGACTTTGTCCAGGTGGGGGCCTAAAATTTTGCCGAATTTTTTGTGGGCCGGATGCGGTAAGTATGCGGCCCTGTCGGCTTCGCTTCTAAACGTCACGAGAAAGCAGTGAGTAAAGCCCTGCTGAAGGTTCTCCACACTGACGTCGGTACCCCATTCGAAATCACATATCGCATCGATTTTGCGCGGCAGGGCACGGAAGGCGTCCTCAATTTCTTTTATCTGCCGACTGGAAGTACCGTCCTTGAACTTGATCAGAACGACGTGACGCAGTACCTCAGAATCTTTGGGCAGGCCATCCTCTCTTTGGATGTTAACGACACAGCCGGACAAAATAACCGCCCCGGCGGCCAGATATAAAACATTTCTGAGCATACGATATTACCTCCAATATTTTATTGCTGATTCATTTTACCAACTTTCCGGACAAGGGATTTTATCAGTAAGGGTGTACGGCGTCTATACCAAAATTATCGGGGGCACTTCTGCTTTGGTATAGTTTTGCGGGCATTCAACGAACACTGAAAACAAAATAAAGTGAGAAATCAGAGCAGAAGCTTGGTGATTTGGGTAGCGCACTGGCGGAACTTGTCGGCGGGGAGGGTGACGGTTTGCCATTTCGGGCTGCGGCGTTTCATAAATGAGCGGTAGTCGTCTAATTTGACTGTGAAAAAAACGTACCTGTCCTCGTTAAAATCGAAGACATCCACGCCGTTAAAATCAACATCTATGTTCTCTATTAAATAGACAAAAATAAAGACTGCCTGGTAAGCCGGGCCTAAAATCTCCTGCCATTTTACCAAGCCATCAACGTCCTCGGTTGTTACCCAGCATTCGAAGCCCGTCATTTTCTCCAGGGTAGTGCCGGTGAACTTTCTGCCCTTTACCTCGGCAATTATTATTTTCCTATCCGGAGGATATACCAAAAAATCGAAGCTCTTAACTTTGCCATCTGTAAAGGCCGGCTGTTTGTGTTCATCTATCGGAGTATATTTAATTCGATGGTCGATTAACCAATTTTCGAAGGCCCGCTCGTAGTGATTTGGAAAAGAGTCCTTCTTCATAGCTCAGTTCTTCTCGATACCCGCTGACTGAGGCATCAATCGCTGCTTATCAAGGTTGTTTGGGTTTATAATACTATTTGTCGGCTTTGAACAAAAGCGGAACGAGTTCATTCAGGTATAGTCGCCACAGGCGCCATTCGTGGCCGCCCTCTGTGATGTAAGCAATATGCTTTATGTTGTCGTTTTTCAATTGGGCGATAAGCTTCTGGTTTGCCTGGAAAAGGAAGTCCTTATTGCCGCAGCCTATCCAGAGCAGATTAAGCTTGTCGTTTTTAGCTTTCGCATTGGCCAGGAGTTCATCAAGCTTCGGACTTCTTGGGACGGCAGAGCTAAAAGCACCTACCCAGCCGAAAAGTTCAAGATTACCCAGCCCAATAGTCAATGACTGTCCGCCGCCCATTGATAAGCCGACTATGGCCCGATCTTTTTGGTCCTTACTTACACGATAGTTTTTCTGGACATAAGGGATTACATCTTCAATCAGGTCCTTCTCGAAGGCTCCGTAGTTTCCGAGACTTCGCATATCAGGAGGCGCCGAGGGTGTATGGCCATAGGGCATCACGATTACCAAGGGTCTGGCTTTTTTCGCGGCGAGCAGATTATCGACGATTAAGTTGGCACGACCAACAATCGTCCATGCGTCTTCGGTATCGCCCATTCCGTGCAGAAGATAAAGTACAGGGTATCGGATATTTTCGCTCGTCTCGTAGCCGGGCGGTGTATAGACATAAAGCCCGCGAGTAACACCGAGCGAGTTCGACTGGTACTTATGCAGGTGGACCGTACCGTGAGGGACCTGCTGCTGCTCGAAGAACATCGGCTCTTTGCCTGGTATTTCGACAAGGTTCTTCGAAGTGCGAATCCACATCTTAATCCATGAATTGGCAGGATCGACTATCTGAAGACCATCAACGACAAAACTGTATTCGTAAATCCCGGGCTCGGCAGGGCCCAAAGTAATGCTCCACAGGCCCGATTTACTTCTGATCATCGGCCTGATACCCTGTGCAAACTGAACATTCACGCCCACACTTTTGGCGTTAGGGGCGTTGAGCCGAAACGTTACGCGGCCATCCGGGTAGGTCTGCGGCGATATGATGACTTGCCTTCGCGAAGCCGCTGCTTGAAGATGCGAGGTGGTACAAGCCAAAGCCGATATTAAAAAGAATAAAGATGCTGATTTAAGAAATCTCATTTTTCTTACCTCCAAATAAATACCCTATATTCCTGGTAACAATAGCCGTTACGAAGTTTTAAATCAAGACTGAATACCTGATAAAAACTCATGGTAGTCCACAAGCTTCTGTTCGCCGCTTGCCATATCTTTGATGGTGAGCTTGTTGTCTTTGAACTCGTCACCGATGATTATACATTTGGCGGCGTTTTGCTCCGAGGCTTGTTTGAGCTGCTTACCTAACTTGGTTATCTTATAACTAAAATTGGCAGAAAAGCCAACCGAGCGAAGCTTCATTGTTACTTCGACAGTTACATCTTCGTAATTCTCATCAACGCATGAAATAAAATAGTCAATCTTGGTTTTTGGTAACTGCTTTTCCAGAAGGCCTTTTTCTTTTAGCAGGATTTCCAGCACGCAATCACCCATACCCATGCCTGTGGCAGATACCGGTGGTCCGCCGAAATCTCGAAGCAGATTGTCATATCTGCCGCCGCCACAAATTGCCCGAAGCTCGCCGGCAACATCATGAACTTCAAATACGATACCAGTATAATACGCCAGCCCTCGAACAATACCCGGGTCATAGACACAGAAATCACCTACTCCCATTATATCCAAATTGTCAAGGACACACTTTATGTTGAGGTAAGCGGCGGATCCATCTTCTACAAAATCTTTAAGCTGTGGTATCGAATCGACGCTCATAAAATCCAGTATTTTCCTGACTATACTTTTGTCCGGAATTTGTTCAGCAAGGATTTCTTCAAAAGTATCTGGCGGCAATTTGTTTTTCTTATCAAGGATAACATATATAGACTCAAGCTTATCTTCGGGAATACCCAAGCCTATAAGGTAAGTGGCCAGCAGTTCCCTGCTTGATACTTTGACTTTGATGTCTTTACTCGTAAGTCCAATTTCACGCAAGTAATCCACTGTTGTAAAGATAATCTCGGCATCGGCAAGGGGGCTATCTTCGCCGATTATGTCAACGTTCCACTGGAAGAATTCGCGGAGCCTGCCTTTTTGGGGGCGTTCTGCGCGGAACAGCCTCGGTACTGAGAACCATTTTATCGGTTTGGGGAGAGCATTGATTCGCTGGTTTACCATTCGTGCCAGCGTCGGTGTGATTTCAGGCCTCAGGGCCAGGTCTCTGCCGCCCCTGTCGCGTAGAGAGAAGAGCTGCTCGACTATCTCGTCTCCGCTTTTAATCTGAAACATCTTTAGATATTCAAATATCGGCCCATCATATTCTTCGAAGCCGTTGCGGATGGAGACCTTCTTCCAGCCGTCGATTATCCAGTTTCTGACTGCCATCTCGGGCGGATAAAAATCCCTTGTCCCTTTTACCGGCGGTATCTTCATCTCTTTCTCTTTTTCTGTTTTTTCTTTGCCTTTTGTTTTTCGGTTACATTATTGTCGAATTTTATCTTTATGTACTCCTCCATCTGCTTATCGTCTGTAAAGTGCAGCTCGTAATCATATTCCCCCTCGACAAAATCGCAGTCCCCGTGGCGGTATCCTTTGCAGATGTTCGGTCTTTTATCGTAAATCATACAGCGATGGTCTTTTTTCGAGAGGTGTCTGCACCGGTTGTTAATGTTGATATACCAGTCGCCTTCCTCTACGAAGACCGTCATATTTTCATGGCACAGATACCATCTTATATCATCGAAATCATCCTTGTCTTCGGGTGTTTCAATGGGCAGGGCAAAATATTGACAACACAATCCGGTACACTTTTCACATTGACTTTTCTTCGCCATATACAACAAACTCCAAATAACCTCAATACCATAGCTAAATCACTAAAGTCCATGAATATAAGGTATTAGCCGTCAGTCGTCAAGAACCCCAAAATTCTTGCTCACTGTTTTTGCGTTATGCCAGAATGAGCGAAGGCCTTCCTTTAAGTTAGATATGGACTTGAAATAAACACGAGCGTGGAAAAGAGTAGAAGTTTCGGGAAGGATTTGGTAGTATGGTTTGTCGTTTGTTTTTGGAATATTGTAAAGGGGTGTATAAAGTAAAACCCGCTGACTATGAGGAAGGCAGAAATGATAAGCAGAAGAATTTCAGCACTGATAATGATTGTTTGTTTACTTGTGAGCGTGCGGGTTTTAGCCGGCGACTGGCCGCATTGGCGCGGGCCGTTTCTGAACGGTTCGAGTGAAGAGAAAAACCTGCCGTCGAGCTGGGGCAAGACGGAGAATGTCGCCTGGGTGGTCTCACTTCCCGGTCACAGCTCGGCTACACCTATTATCTCCAACGGCAAAGTTTTTATAAGCTCGACGGATAAAAACAGCGGCGATTTTTTTGCTCTTTGCCTCAATGCCCAAAACGGCAAGGAGATATGGCGAAAAAAGCTGGGAACATCCGGCAGAAAGGTGCCAAAGAACAATCCGGCCACGCCTTCGCCTGTGACTGACGGCAAGCATGTGTATTTCATGTACGGCTCCGGTCATCTGACCGGGCTGGACTATGGGGGAAATGTCCTTTGGTCACGCAATCTCGAGAGTGAATACGGCAACATCTCGATGAAGTGGGGCTACAGCTCAAGCCCGCTGCTTTACAACGAGAGTCTTTATATCCTTATCCAGCGGCGTCATACCGCCTATCGCCCTCCTGAGAGCACGAGCCTTGATGCTTTCATTTTAGCTGTGAATGCAAGAACTGGTGAAAATATCTGGAAACAGCCTCGCCAGACCGATGCGCTGAACGAGTCGCTCGACTCTTACAGCTCTCCGATACTTTTTAATCATTCAGGACGAGCCGAAATACTCGTCATTGGCAGTGACTATATTACATCCAATAATCCAACAACCGGCAAAGAACTCTGGCGCTATGAATATGCAAAGGAAAAGAGTACAAGGGGGCGTAATATTTCTTCAGTTGTTACCGGTGAGGGGCTTATTTATGGTGTTCCACCGAGGGGCAGTCTGGGTCTTTTGGCACTCAAAAGCGGCCTCGAAGGTAATCTTTCAGATGACGATATAAACTGGAAGTTTGACGGGCCTGCTCCGGATGTCAGCACTCCGCTCTACTACAAGGGCAACATCTATGTCCTTGGCGACAGAAAAGGCGGAGTTATGACATGTCTGGATGCCGCTACAGGCCGGCAAAAATGGCGGGGTGAACTCGGTGGCAGGGCTCCATGGTGGGCATCCATTACGGCAGGAGATGATAAGCTTTACTGCATAAGCGAAGTGGCCGAGGCTGTTGTTCTTGCCGCTGATGAGGGACGGTTTAAGATACTTTCGCGAATCGATATGGAAGACAAGCCCGTCCAGGCATCAATCGCCATTGCCGACGGCCGATTGTATATCCGTACAGCCAGCAAACTGTTCTGTATCAGTAATTAGAGCAGCTTGCACGCACAAAGACAAAGGGGGCTTTTAAGTAAGCATTTGTTGGGTTAAGCAATCATGTTCCTTTTCTCGTTGTTGGGGCTAATGTGCATACCATTTATGTATTTTTGCCAGTCTTCGGACATTGGATTGATTTTCACTTGTAGTCTGGAGCGGCAGTCATTAGAATACCTCTCAACTTGAACATCCAGGAGGCTGATTTATGCAACATTATGACAGTAAACACCAACCAATTGATGAGGTCAAGGCAGCATACCCCCCAGAGAAAAAATCCGAGCGTACCGGCAGCGATGCTCCTGAACAAAGAAAATCGGATGACCAAGACAGCAAACAGGAAGAAATGTACAAAACTTTAATCGAGAATATTCCGTGTGCCGTCTATTCTGCCTTTCCCGGTGAGAAAGGTCCAACGACTTTTATGTCCAAAAACTGGAAAGATTGGACAGGATACTCCGCTGAGGAGTTTTATCAAGATCCCGAAGCCTGGCCGAAATGCATTTATCCTGATGACAGGGAGAAGGCTGTCAATGCCTATGTTGAAGCTTGCAACAATGAGGCTCCATACAACCTGGAATACAGGATTGTCCATAGAGATACATGGCAGGTCCGTTATGTGAGAGATCAGGGTCTTTTGAACAAAGATACAAAAGGTACCCTCGTCAGAGTTGATGGTATCATAACGGACATCACCGAGCTAAAAACGTCAGAGAATGAATTAGTAAAATACCGGGACCATCTTGAGGAATTAGTGAAGGAACGTACAGCCGAATTAGAAAAAGCCAATGAAGTTCTTAAAATACAAGACACGGAGCGCAAGGAGGCAGAAGAGTCGCTGCGGGAAAGCGAGAACAGATATAAGGCAGTTGTAGATAATGCCCAGGAAGGCGTTGTTGTGGTACAAGACAGAATGCTTAAGTTCGTTAATCCTGCGGTCAGGGCTATTATAGGTTATACGGAAGAGGAGTTAATGACTCGACCCTTCATTGAATTCGTCCATCCTGATGATCGAGGGCAGGTAATGGAAATTCACCTCAAGCGGAATAAAGGTGGGGAAGTCCCTCCGGTTTATGAATTCAGAATTGTCGATAAACAGGGTGAAATAAAATGGATGGAGAACAATGGAATCCGAATCGAATGGGAAGGCATGCCTGCTACGTTAAATTTCTTAAGAGATGTCACCGAGCGTAAGAAAACAGAGGCAATCCTGCAAAAACAAAGAGAAGAACTCCAGGTTATTCTTGATTCTGTGCCTGCGGGAATATGGTACAAGGACTCTGAGAATAGATTAGTAAGGGTTAACAAAGCTGCTGCTGTGTCTATAAGTATGAAACCGGAAGATATCGAGGGAAAGGAAGTCTGTGAACTCTTTCCCAAAGATGCTGAACATTATTACAAAGATGATCTTGAGGTGATAAGATCCGGTAAGCCAAAATTGAACATTATTGAAGGTATGCAGGTGCCCTGGGGAGAGAAGAAATGGGTGTGTACCGACAAAGTTCCTTACAGGGATGAACAGGGAAATGTGTCAGGGGTAATTGCCTTTGTCTCAGACATTACCGAGCGCAAGAAAGCGGAGGCAAAACTTTTAGACTACCAGGCAAAGCTTAAGTCTCTGGCTTCGCAGTTGTCGGTTACTGAGGAGCGTGAGAGACGCCGCATAGCTACAGATCTGCATGACCACATCGGCCAGTCTCTTGTATTTTCCAAGCTCAAGCTTGATGAACTTCAACATTCTACAAACTCCAGCGAACTTACAAAGGCCCTGAATGAAATCAGTAACAATATCGCCCAGGTCATTCAGGACACAAGAACATTGACATTTGACCTTAGCTCTCCAATCTTAAACGAGATTGGTTTTGAGACGGCCGTGAGCGAATGGCTTGAAGAGAAAATCAAGGAAAAACACGGTATTAAAACCGAGTTCGAAGATGACGGTCAGGCCAAACTGCTGGATGATGATATTCGTGCGCTTTTGTTCCGTAATGTGCGGGAACTGCTTGTCAACGTTGTCAAACATGCCAAAGCGCATAATGTGAAAATTTCAATCAGTAAAGTTGACAGTCAGATATGCGTTAGTGTCGAGGATGATGGAGTTGGATTCAAGTCTGCTGAAGTAACGTCGTTGGCCTCCGAAAACGACAGATTCGGCATTTTCAGTATTAAGGAGCGTCTGGAACAGTTGGGAGGGTATCTTGAGATTGACTCCGAGAAGGACCGGGGCAGTAAGATTACGATGACGGCCCCGCTCAAACTAACGAACTCGCAAAGGTAATCCGGATAACTCATAGTGTCCGGCGAAAATATCGATTTGGCGGCACCTTCATAGATAGAGAAGGAGGTCTGATATGCGCATTGGAAAAGGCTTTAGCCCAAAAGGCAAGAGTGTCCCCAGCGAGAATTGCGGAAGATTTACCCTGGGATTTACTTTAATAGAGCTATTGGTAGTTATCGCTATTATTGTTTTATTAATGGCGGTCCTGATGCCTGCATTGCAGCGTGTGAAGGGACAGGCAAAGGCAGTTGCCTGTCAGTCGAACCTGAAGCAGTGGGGCCTTTACTTTTCGATGTACACAGATGACAACAACGGCAACTTTCATAGAGGCTGGAATGTCGGCGCCGACCAGGATTACAGTTGGATGACAGTACTGCGGCCGTATTACGTACATAACCAGGAGCTATGCTGCTGCCCGACGGCTACGAAGCCTTACGAACAGGGCTGGCAGGTACCGCTTGCGGCATGGACAAACTTTTATGATGAGTACGGCAGCTATGGAATTAATATATGGATTACCGACCCGCTGCCCGGCCGGGAGGGCGGCAAGCCGAGTGCACACTACTGGAGAAGCCGTGATGTCAGTGGTGCGGCTAATATACCGCTGTTTCTGGATGATCTGTGGTGGGATACAAGGCCTCACCACACCGATAACCCTCCGTTATTTGAGGGTCAGAGAGACGACTGGACTTCAAATGCTATGAAAATGCTCTGCATTAACAGGCATGATGGATTTGTGAACAGTGTGTTTGTTGATTTCTCTTCCAGAAAGGTCGGGCTTAAGGAACTCTGGACTTTGAAGTGGCATCGAGAGTACGATATAACCGGGCCGTGGACGCAGGCGGGGCTTGTCCAGGCTTCCAACTGGCCGGAGTGGATGAAAGGATTCAAGGACTACTGATTTTTACGCTCTCCAGGGGCGCTGTCTTTCTATTTTGCCTGCTAAGATGTCCCGGGCGATGAGCGCATCTTCGATGACCTGGAAATCGAACATCCCCACGCAGAGGAAATCGGCACCATTTTGAAAAGCGTATTTGAAACCGGCTCTTGGATGAATAGCACCGGCGGCCAATACCTTATAAGCAATCCAGGGCTTTTTCATCGTCTTCATAAATTCTACGGTTTGTTCCGGGTTCTTGTCCCAGTAATTGTCGGTATTGTAATTATCGATAACATCTTTGTTTTGGTCCGTCTTTCGCGTGGACCAGTATTTGGTGCTGTGGTGGGTTTTCATATAGAAGTCGGCGTTGATGCCCGCCTTTTCAGAGGCCATAGGCGTGCGGAGGTTATGCCCGCCAACGCCGGCGATAATGCCGTTGTCTTTTATGAAATCCACGACTTTTCCAATAAGGTCGGTTCGGCCGTTCCGGGCCCAGTTGTCTCCGATATTACCAATCACAAAAGCCCCGGTTGCTCCGTTATCAATGGCCATTTTAACATCGCCTGTGAGGTCATCTGTCTTGGCTGTGCACTGTGCGAACCACTGGATTTTGCCGCCTCTTTCGTTCCAGTATTTTTTCAAAAGCCCGGCCGAGCCGGTGCCGGTGATGATAGTATTGATACCGTTTTCCTCGCATATCTGGAGGGTTTCTATAATCTTTTCATCCGTGAAATAGTGATTCAGCAAAGAAGATACATAAATCAAGTCTCTGCTGTGAGCGTATCCGCCGATTAGATTTCCGCCGCAGATTATTCTGCTTATCTTAACGTTGCCGATTTTGCCCATAGGCAGGCCTTTAGCAGAGCCTGCGGTTTGTTTGGCGGGCTTATTCATTTGTGCTAATAAAGCCTTTTCTTCGAGACTCATGGCCGAGGTGACGGCGGCGGAGGCAAGGAGGGATTTTTTGACGAACTGTCTGCGATTCAAATCTTTTGACATTTTCTGCACCCTTCTATTTTTGTTGAACGTGTTATGCTCTCCAGGGACGGCGTCTGTTCAATTTACCGGAGAGTGCATCTTTTGCGATAAGCACATCTTCGATAATCTGAAAATCGAACATCCCCACGCAGGCAAAATCAGCCCCATTTTCGAAGACATATTTGAAACTGTCCCTCGGATGAATTGCACCGGCGGCCAATACCTTATAAGCAATCCAGGGCACGTCCAGCTTTTCCATAAACTCTATTGTGTCCTGGGGAGTTCTGCTCCAGATATTATCATTCTCCGGGTGAATCTTAGCCGACCAGTACTTTCCGGGATGCAATGTCTTGACCCAGTAATCGGGTTTGATGCCGGCTTTGATGCAGGCTTTGACCGTACTAAGTAAGTGTGCGCCCATTCCGCCGGGTATGCCCTGCTCCTTGATATATTCGAGCGCTTCGCCCAACAGGTCAACCTGGCCTTTTTTGACTGCATTATCTGCAAGGCCGCCCTGTATATAGGCCGAATGAACCCCGCTATCGACGGAGCGTTTTATTCCGGTCTTGATGTCCGGGCCCCATGCACAATCGGAAATCCACTGAATGTTTCCGCCACGTTCATTCCAATACTTATTGATGACCCTGTCGGAGCGGGGGTTTGTTAAAATCGTATTGATGCCGTTCTCCTCGGCCAGCTCCAATGTCTCAAAGACCTTTTCATCTGTATGATATGCAACGACTAACGTAGAGACATACGTCAGGTCCCTGCTGTGCGCCCAGCCCCCGATTAGATTTCCGCCGCAGAATATCCTGCTGATATTGAGATTGCCAATTTTGCCTCTCGGCAGACCTTTGACCGCTGCTGCGGTTTGTTTGGCGGGCTTGTTCATTTGCGCTAATAAGTTTTTCTCTTCAAGGCTCATGGCCGATGTGACTCCGGCAGAGGCAATCAGAGACTTCTTGAAAAAATCGCGACGATTCAGGTTTTTCGACATTTTTTTACTCCTTAAGTCTTTACGGCATTAAAAAAAGTATTATAGCGGCTTTTCAATATTAATTCAATCACTTTTTTATCATTACCTACCCCCGTGCTTGAGCAAAAGTTCGACAATTTCTTCGTGCCCTTTGTCTTTTGCCCATTTTAGAGGGCTCTGGCGCTGGTAGTCTGTTGCGTTAACATCGGCGCCGTTTTCTATTAGAAGCTCGGCTATCTCTTTGTGGCAGCCTCCGGCGGCAAAGTGCAGGGGGGTTTCACCGAATTTGCACTTTGCATTTACATCGGCTCCATTGGCAATGAGCAATTCCGCCAGTTCGGTGTTGCCATCCAGGGCTGTCAGGTGCAGGGGTGTTGCGTCAGTCAAATCTCTTGAATCGATTTTAGGATCGTTTTTGAGGAGGCTTTTGAATTTTTCGAGTTCTCTGAGATATACAGCCGTATCAGTTGTGACATCATCACCTTCAGTACTCAAATGTTTCTCCAGGTATTCGGGACCCGCGAGGGCGGCCAAGAGCAGGGGGGTATCATCTATCTGCTTTTTTGCATTGACATCAGCGCCGTTCGATAGAAGAAGCTGCGCTATGTCCTTGCGGCACATTCGTACAGCCATGTGTAAAGGTGTTTCGCAGTTCCAGGCATCTTTGGCATTGACCCATGCTCCTTTGGACAGGAGTAAGCCAACAATTTCTATATTTCCGGTTTCGACGGCATGGTGCAGCGGAGTTTTACTTTGCCAGTCCCTTATATTTACATCCGCGCCATTTGAAATGAGCGATTTAACACTGTTGAAATCACCATCCTTTGCGGCCTTGAGCAATGGTTTTAATTCGGTCTTGAGAAGGTTATCTACAACGTATTCGACTACGGCCCCTTTGACGACAAGAAACTCAGCCACTTCCTTATCGTGAAGTTGAACGGCCTCGCTCAGCGGGGTATTGCCACTTTTGTCTTTGATGTTGATATCGGCGCCTTTTAATACGAGCAATTCAATGACATCTTTGGAGCCATTTATGACCGCTCCGTGCAGGGGTGTCCCGCCGGATTCACCCTGTGCATTAATATCCGCACCATGGCCCAAAAGCAATTCAACCATATCTCCGTGTCCGGCATTGGCGGCGTAGTGCAGTGGAGTACCGCCGGATTTATTTCTCGCATCGACAAAGGCCCCTTTTGTAATCAGAAGTTCAGAGGCTTCCATGTGGCCCCGCTGAGCGGCATAGTGCAACGGTGTTCGGCCACTCATATTCTTTATGTTTACATCGGCACCGCCAGCAAGAAGAAGCTCGATAATATCTCTATGCCCATTCTGGGCAGCCAGGTGGAGCGGGGTATTGCCGACCATATTCTGTGCGCTTAAATAGATGCCACCAGAAATCAGCTTTTTGACCTGATCAATGTCACCATCCATGGCGGCCCGATGCAACGGTGTTGAGTCTGAAGGAGATATGTAGTCGTATTCAACGACTATGGGTGCGAACGCCAAAATCAAGCAGAGGACTTTTATCAATTTCATCTTCTGTTACCTCTTGAAAGAGAATACCAGAATTAAAGTAACCTGTCAATGATATCATGACATAACGATACATCAGAAACGCCAAATAAAAAAGGCGGCTAAGGAGCAAAACGCTTATAGCCGCCCTGTAAATATCAAGCCCGGATATACCTTATTCTTCCGGGACTTTTATCTTTGCCATCTCTTCTTTCGTGAATTTACTGTTTGCAATAGGGCCGGGTTCCCAGCACTGTTCGAGCTTCGTGGGTTTGGGTTTTCGAACCGGAATGATAAAGGCATCCTGAGCCTGGGCGTTCTTCAGCATCCTGCCGCCTTCACGCTTGACCGCCTGGCGAACGAGTTTCTTACTTACTTCCACGAGGGTTGGGAAGTTGTATGGAGTGTGGCTGAACTTACCTTCCGGATTCAGGGCCGATTTGAATTTGTCGGGCAGATTCTTAAATCCGATGGTAGTAAACAATATACCACCTGCGTTGGACGGATTGCAGTCGGAGTCCTGGCCGCATCGGGTCGAAATAATAATCGTCTTGTCCGGGTCACCTTCGCCATACAGCAGCCCCATTACTATGTAAGCGGCGTTAATCTTGGCGTCGATATTAAAATCGCCCTTATCGCAGGAGAATTTACGATAGTCGGGATTATCCTGGTATTTTTCCTCAATAAGCTGCCAGGTCTTTTCCCAGTTGTCGGGATTTTCTTTATACCATGCAAGCACATCCATGATGCATTCGGCGAACTGGCTCTTTTTTGGAACGCACTTGAGGCCGGCCTGGACAATCTTTACCATATCATCTTCAAAGAAGGCCTCAGCGTACATTCCACCGACAAACTGGCCTCCGTAAAGGCCGTCCCCGTAGTTCATCAGCCGTCCGAATTTTTCGCCCAATTTGATAGCTACATTCGGCATGCCGGGCGCAATCAGGCCTGCATAATCGGCCTCAATCTGATAATCTATATCATCGGCATGCGTATTAAACTCAGGATGTCCGGAATCGGGCGGAGCAATTCCTTTGCGCAGGTTATCACGCCCATTTCTGTTTGCATGCCAGAGACGATAGCCGCTGTTGGCAAAATCAATACCGGCCTGGCGGATAGAACAATCAAAGCCGTACAGCTCAAGGGTCCGCATGAAAGTCATCTCGACGTAAATATCATCCTGCTGGAACTGGTTAATCATTTCCGGTTTCCACTGGGGCATCTTATCTTCGGGTATGATTTGGCCCTTGTACTTGAACTCGGTAGGTCCGCCCCAGCCCACGCCGGCCATTTGCCCGACCCAGCCGGCCTTCATCTTATCCACATAATCAGCAACCGTTATGGAGCGGACGCTTCCGGTGGCAAGACCCAGATCCGTCAGGGCATCGTACTGACAGCCGAAAACAAGTACCAAACTTAAAACGGCCGCTATTGTTGTCAAAACTGTCCAAAAACCTTTAGCCATTGTGCACCTCCATTAGCTTCTGAAACAATATGGTTGATAAGTACATAGCTTTATAACCGGCAAATATACAAAAAACAAGCTTTCTTGCAATTATTGTGGAAAGATTATAGCATATTATATTTTAAAGAGCGGGTTTGCAATAGCTTTGGGAACAGGTATAATGCTTAGCGATTTACCAATAACCTTCGAAATAAAGAAGAATTGGCGGGGCATGGATATGTTAAAAAATAGAATGCGATTAATGGCGATGTTAATGACGGTCGTACTGTCTGCGATAACGATGGTTTCGGCGGACACCTGGCATTTGGGAAAAGACCAGAGCTGGAAGCCCGTTATGGCTGAGGGCAGGGACAAATTTCTGTTGGCTGTGGCCCAAACGAAGAAGCTTGTCAATACCGGCCAAACCAAGGCCGCCCGTCAGGCATTTGATAAACTGAAAAAGGACTTTCCCGAAATAGCAGGCCCTGATTTAGACATTTTTATCAAAGCTGAGATGCTCTTTTGCAAAGGCAAGTTCACCCAGGCGGTCGATAATTACGAAAAGCTTATCACTAAATATCCCGAGAGCGCACTTCGCGATGCGGCCTTAGACAGGCAGTTCGGGATAGCTACGGCTTTTTTAGGCGGACAGAAAAAAACCGTTCTCGGCGTTTTCGAAGTAACAGGATACTCCGAGGGCATGGAAATCATGAAGAGAATCAGCGAGCAGGCGCCTGATACGCCGATAGGCACCGAGGCGAGTGTTGCAGTGGCACAACAATACGAAGAAAAAGGCGATTTTACCAAAGCGCTGAGAATCTATGAGAAGCTGCTTACCGAACAGCCCGACAGTGATTTTCGTGATCTGGTTATGAACAGGCAATATGCCATAGCAACGGCTTATTTAGGCGGCCAGAAGAAAAGAGTATTCCGTGTCGTCAAGTTGCGAGGATACTCCGAGGGCGTCAGGATTATGGAAAAGATTACCGACCGGGCGGGCCTCGACACACAGCTGGGATTAAATGCTTCTATAGCTGTGGCTGAACATTACGAAAGAAAGAAAGAGTTTAACGCAGCGTACCTCAAATGGTGGGAGATATCATCGCAATACCAGACGGGAAAAACAGGCAGGGATGCGCTGCTCAATATGGCTCGATGCAAACATGCCGCCTATAACAATCATCCTGAGAATAAGAGACCGTTTTATGACGCATCGAGCTTGAGTATTGCAAAAAGCTGTTATGAAAAATTCAAGCTGCTATACCCAGGTGATTCGGAAGAAACAAATGTTGACACGAAACTCAAAGAGATAAACGAGCAATTGGCCTACAAACAATTCAGTATCGGCCAATATTATCAGAGGACCGGTAACAAGCAGTCGGCAAATCTCTATTTTGACATGGTAGTTCACGACTGGCCCGGCACAAAGGCGGCAGACATGGCAAAAGAAATACTTTCCATGAATTCGGGCGATAATGAGAGAGAAAATGAAGAGACAAAATCTTAAAGACAACCGTTTCAGCACAGCTCAAGGCATATTTGTGCTGGTGTGCTCTTGTATTATTGTGCTCTGTACTTTAGTTTGTTGTGGATGCGCTGAATTGAACGGCTATTCCAACCAATCGCTGTTTCCGCAGGATATCGAGACCGTCTATCTGGAAATGTTTGACAACCAGACCTTTCGGCGAGGTGCTGAATACGAACTTTCCGATGCTTTGTCGAAGCGAATCGAGGTAGAGACACCCTATAAAATAGTCTCGAACCGAGACCGTGCTGATACGATTATGAGCGGCCAAATAGTATCAATAGGTGAGACGGCGCTCAGCATGGAACGGGAAACAGGCCTGGTTCTTGAAAAAGAAGTGGAGTTGACAGCCCTGGTTGACTGGAAAAATCTAAAGACAGGAGCACTTTTGATCGATAACTTCTCTCTAAGCGCAACTGCGAGCTATTCTGAATACCAGCAGCAGGACATTAAATATGCTTCGAATCTGGCGGCAAACAATCTGGCGAGGAAAATCGTAGAACTGATGGAAGTAAAGTGGTAAAATCGCGATTTCGAATCAATCCTGCTTTAGCAGGGGTAAGATCCGTCCATTGAAAACGGGGATACAAAAAAACGCAAATTATGACTGACAATCAAGAAAACAACCCAAATCCGCAACAACATCGAGGCCAACAAAACAGGCCCGGGAAAAAGCCGATACCGCCGAGATATAGACGCGGGCCGTTTTTCTATCTGATAATTGCAATCGTGATTTTCACATCATTGATGATGCTGCAAAAGTTTGAGGG
Source organism: uncultured Pirellulales bacterium (assembly GCA_964537355.1). Taxonomy (GTDB): domain Bacteria; phylum Planctomycetota; class Phycisphaerae; order Sedimentisphaerales; family Anaerobacaceae; genus NIOZ-UU13. The sequence continues at coordinate 21,002 of CAZIAN010000011.1, forward strand.
TGGCGAAAAGAAAAAGTGGTCCGAGTTTATTGAAGATGTCAATGACGGCAAAATCGAAAGTATCGAGATCAGCGATACTGAGATAACAGGCAAATTCAAATCGGATGACGCCGGCACAGAGGAGAAAGTGCCGAGAACTTTCAGGGTGAATTACAACCCGGATTTGGTTCCTGATGAATTTCTCAAAGAATTAGAGAAAAAGGGCATTGAGGTCAACTTCCCCGAGCAGCATACCTGGCTGCTGAATATAATAAGCATGTTACTGCCGATAGTCGTTTTGGTGGCTATTTTCTATTTTCTTTTTGCCCGCAACCTTCGCGGCGGCGCCGGGGGGATGCTGATGTCGTTTGGTCGAAGCAAACATCGGCTTCAGGGAAAAGACCGTGTAAAAGTAACATTCGAGGACGTAGCCGGCGTAGAAGAGGCAAAAGAAGAAGTTGCGGAGATAATCGAGTTTTTGAAAAATCCGAAGAAATTCCAGCGATTAGGCGGCCGAATCCCTCGCGGAGTACTGCTGGTAGGCCCGCCCGGCTGCGGAAAGACATTGCTGGCAAAGGCCATAGCAGGGCAGGCTGATGTGCCGTTCTTTAGTATATCCGGAAGCGATTTCGTAGAAATGTTCGTCGGCGTCGGGGCATCCCGTGTACGCGACTTGTTCAAACAGGCCAAGGAAAATTCTCCATGCATCATCTTCCTTGACGAGGTTGACGCGATTGGCCGAAAACGCGGGGCCGGCTTTGCCGGAGGCGGACACGATGAACGCGAACAAACACTAAATGCGATACTCGTTGAGATGGACGGCTTTGATACAAACGACCAGGTTATTGTGATTGCAGCTACAAACCGCGCCGACATCCTGGACCATGCCTTGACGCGACCGGGTAGATTCGACAGGCAAATCTTTGTGCCGCTGCCGGACTTAAAAGGTCGAGTTGATATTCTGAAGGTCCACGCCAAAAAAGTGAAATTGGGACCGGATATCAGTCTGGAAAGACTCGCACGCGGGACACCTATGTTCAGCGGAGCGGACCTGGCGGCAATTATCAACGAAGCCGCCCTGGCGGCAACTATGGCTGATAAAGAAAGTGTCGAAATGGCCGACCTTGAAGAAGCCCGGGACAAGGTCCGATGGGGAAGAGCAAAAAAGAGCAGGGTGATCGACCAAAAGGAAAAAGAAATCACTGCTTATCACGAAGCCGGCCATACACTCGTGCAGTCACTCTTAGAAGATGCCGACCCGCTGCACAAGGTAAGTATCATTCCCCGCGGGCCGATGGGCGGGGCCACTTTTGCCCTTCCTGAAAAAGACAGGACGATATTTACAAAAAAATATTGTATGGCACTTTTGCAGGTGTGTTTCGGCGGGCGAGTCGCTGAAGAAATGTTTTGTGACGATATAACCAGCGGTGCACAGAACGATATTCGACAGGCCACTAATATCGCAAAACAGATGGTTTTGACCTGGGGTATGAGCAGCGAGCTTGGGCCAATAAATTATACTCCCGATACGGGCATGAACGACCAGATGTATATGATGCCCGGTGAGAAAGAGTATTCGGATAAAACAGCAGAATCAATTGACAGCGAGGTCAAAAAGATCACCAATAAAGCTTATGAAAAGGCAAAAGAATTAATAGGGGCAAATAAAAACAATCTCCAGCAAATAGCAAATGCCCTGCTGAAATACGAAACTCTCGATGCTGATGATGTTAAAATTATTTTGGAAGGCGGCCGATTGGACAAGCCGACTGTTGCCGATTTATTAGCTGCTGAACAAGCCAAGAACAACGAACAAGCCAAGAACAACGAACAAGCCATGAATAATAAAACCGAACAGCCGGAAGCCGAGCCTGAAGAACCCCAGGACCAGCCGGCTGACTGATATCTTTTCTATTTCCGTCATTTTGGGTTTTTATGGGGGGAAGATGGCTGCTATGAATTCGAAAAAAACACTTCTTTTAAGCGTATTATGGACAGCTTGTATTTTTGCAGCTACCTGTTTTGCGTCGGGCCAAAACACAAATGAGACAGGCTCAATAATTACACCTGGTAGTACCGCCGGTGTTGAACTGGCAAACTCTGGAAAGGAGTCGTCGTCTGTACGTATCGAGCCAGCTCAGATGGGCTCACAGGCCGGCATCGCAGTTATATTTGAAGGGACCGATGACCTTCACTATTATGCAAAGTCTGAAACCGCGCCTGCCGAAGGATTACAGTTGAAGATTCAGGCCGAATCCGATGCTTTTTCTTTTGGCCAGGTTGTTTTTCCGAAATGGCGACTTATTACAGGTCCGTTCGGCGAAAAAATAGAAGTTTACGAAGGTAATTTTACTGTTTTTATACCAATCACGGCAGTAAAGGCCTCGACAATCGCAAAAAACGGTGAGGGCGATATTGAGGTCAAGATTACAGGGATTGCCTGTACGAGCAAGGTATGCTTACCGCCCTTTGAAAAAACTTTACAGACTAAGATCGATTGGTCACAGCGGGATTCCTGGGGAAATTTAATGCCTGGGACCAGCGATGATACACCAAAGACAGTTACAGGGCCGAGTTATTCCATTCCTTTCGCCCTTGGTTTAGCTTTTTTAGCAGGGCTGACTTTGAATATTATGCCGTGTGTCTGGCCGGTGCTTCCACTTATCGTAATGAGAATCGTCGAGCAGGCAAAAGCAGGTAAAAAACAAGCCAGAGCGATGGGGTTTGCTTTTTGTCTTGGAATATTGCTTTTTTTTGCGTCTCTTGCGGTTGCAAATATTGTCCTGCAAATTTTCTATGGGACAGTGTTACAGTGGGGCGACCAGTATCGAAATCCAATCTTCGTTGCGGGGATGGTGCTTTTACTGGTTGTGCTGGCTCTGATGATGTTCGGAGTTTTTAATATTGGTGTGCCGTCTTCGATTGCGGGTAAATCGGGCAGCGGTAAAGGCTATTCGGGCGCTGTCGGGACAGGCTTTTTGGCAGCCATTTTAAGCACTCCCTGCGGGTTCGGCATATTGGCGTTTGCTTTCGGATGGGCACAGGCCCAGCATTGGCTGGTGGCTACCGTTGTGATAATGGTGATAGGTGTGGGTATGGCTGTACCCTATGCAATACTTACCTCAATACCCGGTTTACTGAAACGGCTTCCAAAGCCGGGGCAGTGGATGGAATTATTCAAACAGGGCATCGGATTTGTCCTGCTGATTATCGCAGTAAAACTCATTGGCGCCTTGCCGCAAGCCTACAGGACGAACGTATTATATTTTGCGGTGATTCTTGGTTTTTGTGTATGGATGTGGGGCGGCTGGGTGAGCTTCAATACAAAACCAGCGCGCAAGTGGCTTATAAGAGTCAGCGCTGCTTTAATTGTGTTCGCAGGAGGTTGGGTGTTTTTGCCGGCACCGGCAGGAGAGCTAATTGCTTGGCAGGATTATGACGAAGCTGTTATAGAGAATGCCTTAGCTGAAGGCAAACCGGTTTTAATCAAGTTCACTGCCGATTGGTGCTTGAGCTGCCAGGCAGTAGATAAAGTTGTTTATCATAACGAGGACATTGCAGGACTAATCGAAGAAAAAGAAGTGTTGGCAATCAAAGCTGATACTACATCAAATGATAGTCCGGCAACACTTGCATTGAAGAATAGGTACAATGAACCCGGAGTACCTGTAACAATATTATTTTTACCCGGAGTCGAAGAACCTGTGAGATTGCATGAGATATTATTTGCCGGCAAGCTGAAAGAAATCCTGCAGAAACTCCCTTCGAAAAAGTGACTATGCCTAAAAAAACAGCTACAAAAAAAGTAAAAATAGACAAGACCAAGGCGGCCGAAAGAGTCCGGAAAATCTTTCCGATATTAAGGAAGACATATCCTGAAGCAAGGATAGCACTTAAACATTCCAATCCTCTGGAGCTGTTGATTTCGACAATCCTCTCGGCACAGTGTACGGACGTGCGGGTCAATATGGTTACAAAGACCCTGTTCAAAAAATATACCTCGGCCAAAGACTGGGCAAAAGCGGATGTAAAACAAATCGAATCGGATATAAAGAGTACCGGTTTTTTCCGCAATAAAGCGGCCAATATCAAGGGGGCCTGTACGAAGGTAATCGAGGAATTCGACGGTAAAATCCCGGGTACGATGGAAGAGATATTAACGTTGCCCGGTGTCGGCAGGAAAACCGCAAATTGTGTATTAGGCAACGCTTTCGGTGTGCCTGGAGTGGTATGTGATACACATGTTATCAGACTATCACGCCGATTAGGGCTTTCACCAAACTCGGACCCGGTTAAGTTGGAATTTGATTTGGCCGAAATAGTACCGAGAAAGAACTGGCTGTTATTCAGCGATTTGCTGATTTTTCATGGACGAAATATATGTAAAGCTCGTAAGCCGGACTGTGTGAATTGTCCGATTGCCAAATATTGCCCTGCCGCAAATAAACCGGCTTTATGGTAGTATTAATAAAGATAAATACGAGATAAATCTTCAAGGATTTTGAAACATAAAGGAAAATTTTTTAATGATTGATACTATCGAAAATCCCGTGCAGGACCTCTGGCGGATATTCAGAGTAATGGCTGAGTTTACCGAAGGCTTCGAGGAGCTTGCCTCTGTCGGTCCCGCGGTGTCGATTTTCGGCTCAGCTCGAACGCTCCCGGATGATCGCTATTATAAACTTGCCGAGCAAACCGCATCGGAAATTGTCAATTCCGGCTTTGCGGTCATTACCGGCGGGGGCGGTGGTATTATGGAGGCGGCAAATAAAGGGGCTACAAAGGCAGGAGGCCAAAGCATCGGCCTTAATATAGAGCTGCCTATGGAGCAGATTCCAAACGACTTCCAGAATCTTTCCCTGCATTTTCGTTATTTCTTCGTTAGAAAAGTTATGTTCCTGAAATATGCCCATGGTTTTATAGTTTTCCCCGGAGGCTACGGGACCATGGACGAGTTTTTCGAGTCATCAGTATTGATTCAAACCTTAAAGCAGGCGTCTTTCCCTGTTATTCTGGTGGGTAGTGACTACTGGCAGGGATTAATCGATTGGATTAAGGAAAAGATGCTTCAAGAACACGGCTATATCGATCCGGAAGATATGGATGTTTTCACATTAGTTGACGACCCGCATGATGCGGTTAAGATTATTGTGGACTTCAAAGAAGCACAAAAACCTGCCGGTATAGAATTGCCGATGGGAATGAGAAAACATAATCACCGCTGAACCCTTTTTCATCCCCACCCGGGTGGAAAAAATATTCAGCCCCGCAGTTGATTGCGTGGCTTTTATTATTCAGCTTCCAAATTTATTTATGTATTCTTTCGCCGGTACTGTCGGCAAAACGCACATATTGGCTGTTCAACGATAATCCCTTCCGTTAAGGCTGTTAACGACGGAAACCAGCCATATTTGGAGCTGAGATTTCATTGAGTTCACCCGGTAGGTATTCTGAGTTACCAGGTCATTTTGTTCGGCGGGGTCGTCTGCAAGATTGTACAACTCAAATTTTACACCAGCTTTTTTTGACTGTATTCGATGAAGCTTCCATGGCCAGTCGAGCCAGGCTGCGTGGCCTGGGAAACTGTCCAGTGGATATTGTTGAGTTATTTTGCCTGCGTCCAGACGCAATCGAGATATCTCGCTGCTTTCTTTACCTGCCTTCTGCGCCTCAAGAAGTTCAGTCATCCACTTATGGCTGGGTGTGCTGATACCGCCGGTAGGATGGTCCCAGAAACCCATCGGTTTCGGTCGAGTTTGCATTATGTTATCTATCAGCGGGACCAGACTGATTCCATCAAGCGGTGGCTGGTTCTTCATTCGCACACCTGTTATTTCAAGAAGCGTAGGATAAATATCCGAAGTATTGCAGGGCACTTTGGATACGCGTGGATTCGGAATTCGAGCTGGCCACTCAAGGATAGCAGGTACGCGAAGGCCGCCTTCATAGACTTTGCCCTTGTTTGCACGCCCGCCTGTCGTGCCGACTTTGGGAAGGCCCCCGTTGTCACTGCAATACCAGAGAATCGTGTCTTTATCTATGCCAAGAGTTTGCAGTCTCTTGCGTAGCTTGCCGAATGCACGGTCCATACCGGTAATCTCGCCGTAGAAGTTCTGGAAATTCTTCTGCTGGTCGGCATATATTCTGCGGTCTTCCTCTATCGCCTTGTGCGGGCTGTGCGGCGAACCGAACCATACTACAGCCAAAAACGGCCGGGGACCTCTGTTGTGCTTTTCGATAAATTCCAGAGCGGCATCAACTGTAACCATTGAGCTTTCGCCCTTGGTTTGGACCGCGGTTCCTTCCCGGCTGAGAATTGGGTCGTTGTCGAAGAAATTCGGAGCTGAGAGCCATTCATCGAATCCGCTCGCGCCGGGATTGGCGGGGCTGCCCTTGCGGACCGAACCAAGATGCCACTTTCCAAAGTGGCCTGTAACATATCCGGCTGTCTTAAGGGCCTCGGCGATGGTGATTTCCTGAGGGCGAAGTGTGTGACCCCACTTGAAGCATCCGAAGCGGTTCGGATGCCGGCCTGTCATTACACTGCCGCGAGTAGGTGAACAAACCGGAGCTGCGGCGTAGAAACGGTCGAAACGCAAAGCACTGGCCGCCATTGCATCGAAGTTCGGCGTCTTGAGAACAGGATGTCCGTTATACGCCATATCACCCCAGC
>CAZIAN010000012.1:0-26973 GCA_964537355.1 uncultured Pirellulales bacterium
AGAGCCAGCGTCTGCTCCTCGGAAACGGCAGTAACTGTGGGATAGCCATCGACTTTAAGCTTCGAATCCTGAGCAGCCTGAGTTAAGGTGAAATCTGATGTTGAAAAACCAGCAAGATTTGCTGCTGTATTGCCGCCTTCCGTAGAAACAGCCATGGTCGGCAGGCTCAGAGTTGCAGCGGAACCATTAGCGTTGTAAGTTAGAGTTATTGAAAGACTGCTTGTCTCGTCAGCGGTATCTGTGACGACAATTTTGCCATTTTCAAAAGTGGCTTTGACATTATTATCAAAGGCATCTTCAATTTCAGCGATGATATGACTAATTTTGGTATTGTCGGTAAGGCTGATATCTACCTGAGTTATGGAGTTACCAAAGTGGTCGGTACCGGTTATTTCAATGACCTCTCCGCCTTCAAGCGGATTGCTTCCGAATTGGTCAAGGCCCGTTATTTTTGTATTTAGTGCTGCATTATCGCTGTTTACTGTAAGTTCACTGTCAGTCTCCCATACTTCTGTGCTGCTGGCGTTGATGGAGATTTTGAAATCCGAGCCGGCTTCATTACCGTTCATGACCAGATGGTAGGCATCATTATAATATAGCAGGCTGGCTGTAACTCCGGGATTGTCTGCATCGTTATTGATTAAGTTGACCATATCTGTCAGTGTAGTAGTTGCTGTGGTCGTTATGCTTGTTTCCTTATTGTTGTATGAATAAATAAAAGTACCGGTACCCACATAATCCTCGGTGAATTTTTTACCGGTCGCGTGAACAATCCGCTCGCCATTGGCCAACTGGTTGATAACTACGTTGTGATTACCTTCGAAAGCGTTATAGGACGCGTCGGCAGTCAATTTATCTGTATCACTGGAGGCGACTGAAAAAGCGCGAAGAGTATCGGCGTTGGAAAGAGCACGGACCGAGTTTCTTAGGTTTGTGAGTTTGGTTTCTAGAGTGCTCAGGGCATCCTGTCTCTCCTGCCACTTACTTATACGCTCTTCGTACGCGTTTAGTGAACGACGCTCAATAGCCATCATTTGCTCGATGAGCTTACCTGTATCTATTCCTGTTGAAAGTCCAGGAAAACGTAAAGTTGACATCTTTATCTGCCTTTTAGTTTAAGTTTTAATATCTTATCTTCACAAAAATATACAATACGGCTGACGACCAACAGTCCCACATGAATCATTATCGTTCAAAAACACTTTTTGCTTAACTATTTATCGTATATTTACTTACGATATTTGCATTTATATAGTAACAGCTTGCTTTGCTGCCTTTTTGTATCTGGCTCGTATGCGTTTAGACTTTTGCAATAGCTGCTGAAGACCCTGGTTTTTCGGGTCCATTTTTATGCAATCATTTAGCTCTGAGCAGGCTCGGTCGAAAGCTGTTCTTGAATATTCAAGTGCGTTTGACTTTATATACTCCTGTCCTAATGCAAGATAAGTCCCGGCAGTGAGACATTTAGCATGCAACTGCCTAATCCCTGGTGCTATTTGGTCCCAGGCAACATCCGGGAAGAGTTCATCGTATGTGAACGTATCAATAAATCGCCTGATGACCTCAAAATGACATTTAGCCTTTTGGGCGGAGAAACTTCCTGAAAGACTGTCAGTGCGCATTCTTCTTAGGTGCAGTGGCTCGCTTAGATGATGCGACTTGAGGCGGGCTTTTACGAAACGCCGCATCATATCGTAGTCTTCTCCAATCAGCAGGTCCTCATCGTAAAAACCTATTTTCTCGAAAACGCTTCTTCTTATGCCGAGTCTGAACGGTACTATGGGATGTCCCGCACGGAATAGGTCTCTAATCAGATACCTGCGATCCTGATACTCGGGTTTGTTCATTATCCTTATCGGAGTACTGTTTTCGTCAATCAGCACAACATCGGAATATACAAGGTCAACGTCGGGATGTTTTTCAAATTCCACCAGGTGCCTGGTTATGAAATCCGGCGTCATCATATCGTCTGCATCCAGGGGCATAATATACTGCCCTTTGGCTTTCTTTATAGCAAGGTTTCTCGCGCTGGAGACGCCGTTATTTTCCTGGTAAAGGTACTTGATTCTCCCGTCATTGTACTGCTGAATTGCCTCCTTAGTGTTGTCGGTAGAGCCGTCGTCTGTAATTATCAGCTCGAAATTGCGGTAATCCTGAGCCAGGATGCTTTCAATTGCTTGCCCAATATAGTCGGCACTATTATAAGCGGGCATTATTATGCTGACTAATGGCATGCTCGTATTTTTCTGACAATTTACATCCTTTCTGTTATCTACTACCTCTTGAGATACAACATTAGTTCCTGAAGCTGTATTCGTGATAAGATTACTAACTTCCCTTAACAACTGAAGTACTTTAGCATCTTCACTAACATTTGCTGTATAATTTGAGAGGAGCATTTTAGCATCTTTATATAATCCGGATATTTTCAATATGTTATAGCAGTTAATGGTAGTTTTCTTGTCCCATGGATTGAATTTATATGCCTTGGTGAAATATCTAAGGGCTTTTTTAATGTCTCCGGCTTTTATCGCTATGGGCCCTAAATCATTCAGTGCCCTGAGGTGTTTAGGGAAGTTTTCCAGCAGTTTTACAATTATGGAATTAGCTTTCTGCTCATTTCCCTGCCGCAGCATAATCATTGCATGCATTAATTGTATGTCCGGGTGGTTAGGGTTCTTTTGTAGTAATTTTTTACAGTCTGATTCTGCTCGTTCAATATCATTAGCTTTGAACAATGTATTAATAGCATTAACTTTCTTCGCTACAGTGATTTTGTCCGATAGTTTTGAAATATACTCTGTAGCTTTGTTGATGCTGAACGTTTTACGTGCAAAACTTACCGCTTTTTGCCGGACGGAGGGATTGGCATCAAGAATCTTAAGAGCATTGATTATGGTTTCTGCCAGTTTTTCAGGCGTGTTAGGCGAATATAACAGACCTGTTTTTCCATCAACTAAGGTAGCAGCGACACCTCCGACATTGTGTACAATCGGAACACATCCGCAGGCTTGTGCTTCCACGGTTACTAATCCAAAACTTTCCAGTATTGATGGCAGGCATAATAAGCTATGTTTTGAATAAATGTTTGGCATATCCTTGTTTTCGACATATCCGTGGAAATATGCACCTTCCGGCTTTGTGCTTTTGAGCTGATTTCCGTAAGTATCTCCACCTCTCCACATCTGTCCATCGCCATAAATATGCAGTTCGGCGTCTTTCACCTGTTGACGAACTAATCGAAAAGCATCAAGCAAAATATGGATACACTTATGTGGATTAATGCCTCCTGCGAACATGATGGAATGATTGCTTCTGCTGCCATCTTTCGGAGAATATATGTTGGTATCAATAAAGTTTGGGATAGTTATTAACTTCTCATCCCCGAAACTCTGTTCTCTGAGGAAGGCTTTGTGCAGTTCCGACAAACAAATCACTATATCAAAATCACTGCTGTGAGACAATGTTACCTTGTCATCAGCTTCCCAGCAGTGTTGCCAAAGCACCCAGATCTGTTCGGAAGGCTTGATCAGACCTTTGAAATATCCTACATGCGTTGCAAAGAAAACCACGTCGTAGTCAGTAATGAACTGTTTTCTTTGTTCATGGGGTGGCAGGGGTATAACCTGGAATGATTCATAGTGCTCTGCATAACATACGAGATCACCGGTCAGGCAAATCTTTATGTCAGGATTGTAGCTATGAAATACTCTTGCAAAGTTTAGTATTGCTATTACTGTGCCGGCAGGACTGGTATCGTTGAGATTGCCTATTCTATCAAAATAGAAAAGGATTTTTGTCTTATTTCTATTGGGGGTGTCTGTCTGTTGTGGGCTTTTCAATATATTTTTTGCCCATCCAAATTCAGGTCTGATACTTAAAAGTTGTTTTAAACACTCATCTGCCGAAACCATATCTCCAAGACTTTTCTGCCAATTCATCAAGACGAAGGCGCTTTGCCAGTCATTTTCACTGGCTTTTTCTACTGCTGTTTGACAATCTTTTATCGCCTCATTGCTATTACCTTGCTTTTTGTTTATCAATGCTCTCCAAAAGTATGCTAAACCGTGTTCAGGGCACTTTTCAGGTGCAATTAGAATCTTCTCAACAATGTTATCTGGAGCATTTGATATAAGCTCCCAGGCATAAGCTAACGCGTGTGGCTGGTACGAGTCTGGATGGCAAGTTGCCAATAAAGCCCATGATACTTTTCTATTGGGCTTTATCATTTTGTGATACATACTGTCATAGTTAACGCGGTATAAGAATAGTTTTTCCGGGATTCTTATGACAACCGGGTTATATTTAGAGCAGCTTATCCAGAAGTTCCAATCTTCCGGTTGGTAGATAGTGCCTACAAGTTTATTATAGCCGCCGGCTTTTCTCCAAAGCTCCTTTCTATAAAGACTTGCATAAGGCATAGTATCTTCGACCCTAATCCGCTGCTTTGAATATTCCGAGGGTATCCATTCGCCATATTCGGCACCGAATTTCTGCATGTTTGCAAAGACTATATCCACCTCTTGCTGTTGAATGATATTGACCGCTTTTTGCATAAAAGTTCGTTCAAACATATCATCGCTGTCTAGTGGTAATATCCATTCACTTGTGGCGGCTTCAATGCCAATATTCCTTGTATCAGCCAGCCCACTGTTGTATGGCTTATCAATAAAGCGGATGTTTCTATCCGGATAAGTTGCAATCAATTGTTTCACAACTTCTGCAGTATTGTCGCTGCTTTGGTCATTAACGATTATACACTCCCAATTTTGATATGTTTGATTGACGATAGATTTAACTGCTTCAGGAAGGTAATGAGCATGATTATAACACGGAACAATAACGGAAATCCTTATTCTCTCGTTGGGCTTTGGTTTAAAAAACAATTGTACTTCCTGATGGGTTCCATTGCTCACAAAGCCAGCATATTTGCTCACATCAATAGTGAGTCCCTGCCGATACATTTGTGCGAGACGATCGGGAGTATTATTTTCATTTGAGCCTGCTTTGTTATCCGGATATATTGTCTGAACCTTGTTAATCGGGTTGCAGAACGTAACGGAACACTCATAGCAGAGAAGGTTGCTTCTGGCTTTGCTGTACAACTGCGAGTTGGCCGCTATCTGCCCTTCAAGGATATTCGGATTGCTGAATTCCAACTGTACAAGCAGCTCAAGAATGTCCCTGACCTTATATATAGAGCTCGATACCTCCAGCGGGTAACCAAAATCGTGCTGCTGGCCGGGCCAGTAATACTTTAATATCCTGTTACCTGCCGGCCTGAATTGAGGCAGAGCTTGATGCGAATTTAACATGTAGCAGTAGTCTGTATTTCTGCCAAGTCTTAGTGAAAAACCAATCGCATCCTGGTTGTATCGTAAATTCTCGATTACATTCGAAAGGCAAAAATCTCTTACAAATAAGTTGTCATCGACCATGAATAACACATATTCGGAGTTCTTAATAACATTCAGCACCTGCTCTTTAAAATTCTTCTCCTCAATAAAATTAACATTACCGAAACGCTTTTTCAGGTCGTCGTATTGATGGTCGTTTAACTGGTTTGATGTTTTATACAAAACATTCAGATTGATACTATCTCTGTCCGTGCAATGCAGAAAAAACGACTCTATCGTCGCATGAAGCTGTAATGCCCGGTCTTTACTGAAAATCAATCCGACAACGTTGTTCATATATGAATCCCCCCTAAATGTTCCTGCTTACAGGTTGATAAATCTTTTTTATGAAGGACCGGCACAAGTAATTTCTCTGCTTCAATATGGTAACCAACGGTAAACTGATCGATGGAACATTTTTCATCGAGTGCATATAAATAACGTGGAAGCCATTCCCCGAACAACTGGCGAATAAGCTCAACGTTATTGCCGTGCAGATGTTTATGTTGTGGAAGTGTCCATGCAACTCGCGCACATTCCTGAGCAAGTAGTTTAAAAAATCCACCGTTTGGCGAAATTTCCTTAACCTGTAAACCGAATTTAGGCAGAAAGTGCTTATACCATTGAGGTGTATAGCCACCATAGTAGTGATACGGCGTCTGATGCAAACCCGAACCCAGTGGAGCTGTTATAAGGAGTTGTCCGCCCCTTCGTAATATTCGTGCCATTTCTCGTAATGCTTCTATTGGTTCGGGAACGTGCTCCAGAACTTCCGTGCAGAGTATCACATCAAAAAATTTATCTGGTACAGGAATACTGGTAATTTCTGATTCATAATCAATCTTACCGTATTCTGTTGTGTTGTTTCGCTTTATACCTTTATACTTTTTAAAATCATGCGTTTTATAATCACAATGCACAAAAGACGAACGATAGGGACAAGTTCCCGCTCCAATATCTAAAATCCGTGACCCGGCAGGGATAGTTTTGGCCTTTGCCCTGACCCATCGGTCTCGTGATCTCTGGTTAAAATCATGGATTTCATCAAGTGGAAGTTGACATTCCTTTGTAGAAAGTACGGCTGGAGCCTGGGAAATAGAGAAAATATTCGGAGTGTTTGACGGTAACGGAATGGTATCACCTTTTAGTACAGTGTGGAGTTGCTTTCTCCAGGCTTCCCAGGTCGGTTTCTCTTCAGGAGCTACGGTACTATTCCACAATAATTGTTCTGCCGCTTTTAGCTGTTCCTGCAAAGAATTATCTTTGTTCTTAACGGCAACTACTTCCACATTCGACAAATAAGGTTCTTTAGTCCACGAAGTTGATCGTGTCTGAACCGACTCAAATCCCAATGTTCTGAGTGTGTGTTCGAACCTCTCAGCAAACCAATGGTCAACATGATAGCCCCAATTGGCTACCTGGTCCCCCGCTAAATGGCGAACAACTCCCATCTTCGTTTTCCAGGAGGCATTTGAAACCAATGTTTTTGCACTGCCTATAAGATCGGGGGTTTCGATATGGATTCTACCGCCTATCTTTAACCATTTGTGCCACTTAATCAGCATTGCCAGTGCTACTACTCGATTGAAGTGTTCTAAAACATGATGCAACCTGATTTCATCAACGCTTTGCTGTGGAAAATTGAGTTTTGTAATATCACCGAATACATCCGCAACATGTGAGACCTGTACGATGTGCTCCGATGGAGGATAGTCAATGTTTATATAACCATCAAAGTGATTCTGGCCGCAACCAAGGTGAAGTCGCAGTGGTTTTTCTTCTTTCCATAATCCAAACTCCTTCAACTGTCTTAAAATGTCACTATTATAGTCAATAGTCTTAGCATGATTACCTTCGCTTGGGCCGACCTTTGGCTTCATCTGTTTCTTCGAATTGTGTCCTAACTGTTGCAGGAACTCTTTGGCTTCGATAAAATTCGGCGCAAGTTTCCTTACGGCTCCTGCCGCTTTTTCTGCCAATTGCTTATCACCACACTCATGGGCCGCTTTTGCTAAATACCACAGCACGCACCAGTGATCACAGGATGATGACTTAATGACCAGAAAAAACCCAAATTTCGCCTGCTCAAACAATCCTTGCTGAAAGCAGGCGAGTCCATACCAAAAATACTCAATGCCTTGATCAATTTTCTCCAGATTAAAAGGCAAGCTAAACGCCTCAACAAAATCTTCCTGCCATAATAGACGTTGCGGCCTTGGTATTTCTGTAGAAACAAAGTGTCTCCATCTCTGTGCATACAGTTCAATATCGCTTTTACTGTTATCTATATTGGTCGTTTTCTGCTTATCAAGAATATTATTATGAACAATAAAACAACCCGGAAGCGGTATGAACTGTTTTCCACTTTTATAGAGCTTAAAACACAAATCTCCATCTGCACAGTAAAACTTGTACGTCGGGTCCAATCCGCCAACCTGTCTGAAATAGTCCAGTCTTACCAGACCATAATTCATTAACAGCTTTGGGCCATAGGTAAAATCGATGCCGAATGTGTCCCACCCGGGATCTGGATGTGTATTTTTATAAAAGAAAATACCGCCGGCGACTTCATCTTTTTGCTTGTTTAATGAATTAATTGCTTTAGTAATACACTCATGACTAAAAACAATATCGTCGCTTGCATACATAGCCCATCTGCCGCAGGCTTTTGAAAAGCCGAAATTATATAACTCAGGCCACGAATGCCTGCCGGGGCCAAGGCATTCAACCTCGTCGAAGGTCTTCGTTATCCCATGTTTGTGCAGAACTTCTTGTGTGTTGTCAGAAGAATTACCTTTAATAACAATTACTTCGCAGTTTATCCCTGTGATGGCGTCTTTTAAGCTTGCCAGCATCTGGTCAAGCAAAGGGGCCCTGTCTTTAGTACAAAGCACAATACTAACATCGTACTCTGTCTGTGAGGAACTATGGCTTTGGGTAAACTGCCTTTCCGGTCTAAGAAGATCCACCTTGCAACTCTCTGCTTCTTCAAATGCTTTGGTCATAACGACCTTCGGTATTTTGGTCATCGGAAATAGTTTGATCTCTTTCTTTCTGGTTTTGCTTTCTTCCAAAACTTGCTGGTAAAGGTTTTCATACTGTGTGGAAATTATCAGAATGTCGAACTTTGAAACGGCCCTTTCACGAGCATTATGGCCGAATTCAGCGAGCAACTGGGGATTTGTGGCTAATCTTTCCACCGCTTTGACGATTTGCGGGACATTCTTATATTCTGTTATATAACCATCCATACCGTTGCGGACAAGTTCGGGTATCCCGCCCGTATCAAAGGTGGCAATTGGAATACCACAGGACAGGGCTTCGAGAATAACCAGCGGACATGTATCAGCCACAGGTGTGTACATAAAAATATCAAGCGCAGAGTATATCTGGGCAAATTCACGTTCATTTTCTATACGAGGTATGTTGATAACTCTCCGTTTGTTGGTTTCGAAATTACCACCGATATTGACAAAAACATAATCTGGTGATTTACTGCATAAAGTATCCAAAGCAACTTGGGTGTAGTTCCCGCCTTTCCATTGATTTTGTAATACGCCACCATGAGCAACTGCACCAATAAGCAATGAGTTGACGGGTAAATGATACTTCTTCCGCACTTCGATCTTGGGGAAAGGGTGAAAGATATTCGTATCAACAAAATTGTGGATCACCTCAATGGGATGATCTTTTAGAATACTCTGCTTAACTTTGTTCCCAAGCCAATTTGATGCTGGAACGAGCCGCAGGCATGAGTGATCATAGATGAGCTGTTTATCCTGGATTAACTGCGCAGAACTATCTACAGTGATGGCAGGCTCAGTATTCAAATGCGGGCATTGTTGGCAACCGTTCTGCCATTTCAGGCAATCAAATGAATGTGCGCAATGGCCGGTTATTGACTGCATATCCTGCAAAGTCCAGATAACCGGTTTTAGGTGTGATAGGGCTGAAATAGAAAAGGGATTAAAATATCCGCCATGCAAGTTATGAAGATGCACAATATCAGCAGATTCCACAATTGGATTTGCTATCAGTTTGTGACTTCCCTGGCAATCATAGAATAATTGCCCGTTTTCTTTACAGTATGACTTTCTAGCCGGATCATGTTCGATGGGGAAGGCTGAAGAGTGTTCTGTGTCGCTGCTTTTTATCCCTACAACCATTCTTGAGTCGTGTCCGGCATTGCGCTGGGTCTCTGCAAGCTGCCAGGCAACCTTTGCCGCTCCACCTGCGATATCATGAGTGTTTATGTGGACAATAGAAAGATTTTTAGTGTTATTTTTCATTGCTTAAACCATATCTTTAGATTCTTATTCCAAAAATCTGACAACTGACTAGCCTGCTATTGTAGTGCCGAAACGGCGTACTGTGAGTGCAGCATTCGACCATAACAATAAATATATGAGCAATAATCGTACCAGAATAAGTTGCCGTTGATTTGTTGATAGATACCTGTGTTATGGGCTTAAAATGCGGTTTTGATGGCATGAACAAAGTATTTGAGGTGATATTGGGATATAATTATTTGTTGATGCGGAAAATTCTTCCGTTTTTCTCTCATTGTTTCCAAAGGTATACTTGCAAGTCAATGAGTATTTAAACGCCACAAAATTTAGAGAAAAACATCAGGATATGTTACATGGAGGCAATTTGTGTAGTTTGCTTTGTGAGGTTGAATTGTTTAATTTTGCATTGACCATGGCAGGAATGAGCTGCTGATCAACCATTGTACCCTGTCGGGGAGAGTGGGCTTCCAAACTTGCCTTATCTCTGTCTCTCAACCATTGTGCAAACATTGGCCCAGACCAGTTTCTAACCAGTCTCCTGGGTACTGCGTACATATCCACGGGAGATACTAAACTACCTTGCACATTAGTTATGCCGGCTTCATAACCCATTTGGGCTAAAATTCGGCAGGTTTCTTTTGTAATATCTTCAGGATTGCCGTACGGATAAGAAAATATGCGGACCGGCTTTTTGATAATAGATTCAAGCTGTTGTTTCGACTCTTGGATTTCATATTGTTGTTGCCTTGGTAATAGTGAACTCAATCTTGTGTGCGTAATCGAATTAGAGCCGATTTCGACTGAAGCGGAAGAAGCCAATAATTTTAAATGCTGCGAATCTACAACTTGGTGTGTGGCTCGCTCGATATGCGTCAATCCGGCCCAGGTCAATAACAAATTAACGATTTTATCGATGTTTGCAAATGGGAGCTTGCGAAGCATTCCGCATAGTTCCTCGTAAGCTTTTAAGCGGTTTTGAGTAGTGGTTAGGTTCCATTTAAGCATCCCTTGTGAATCCTGTATGCTCAAGAGACTTGGCAGGGGATGACCTGTGAGAAAAATTCGTTCCAAGGCATCCCACCAAAATTCGCTTTGAGAGCTTACCATGCCTGAGACAATGAAAATGGTGGCATGCAAATCGTATTTCTCCAGAAGCGGCACTGCATTTGTCAGGGTATCCAAATAGCCGTAGTCAAACGTTATGGCCAATGTGTCCGGCTGTAGTTGGTCCTTGCTTGCTCTTTCGAGAATCTGATGAAGCGGGAGAACTGTATAATTTTCTACTAATTCCTTTAAGTGTGCTTCAAAGTTTTCCGGTGACACCGCCAATGACTGGGAATCAATAGTGTCATTGGCAACACGGCAGTAGAGCAAAATCAATGGGAATTTAAGGGAACTGGTTTGTGGATTAATGTTGTAACTGGGAGTGTACTTTTTTGTATTCCTGTCAAGTATCGGGAAAATTCTGTTTTTCTTTTTGCAAATTATATGAGCATTGTCTTTTGGTATTTCTCCTGTTTCAATTAAAGTATCTTCTATATCGAATAACATCTCCAAAAGCTTTAGATGGTTTTTATTGTTAAAATCGAAATTGTCATAAAATTTACTGCCCAATGCATAAAAGATTATTGAGCCGTTGTAATATTTCACTTCAACTTCATCAAAATCATTGTTGAGTATTGGGATGATATTATTTGAATTCACACATTCAGAGGGGTCTGTTTTTAAGAAATATTCAACCGTAGGCAGTTCCCATGTTTTGCCGAATATATTATATCTATATTTTTCTGATTCAGGTCTCAATTCAAGAGGTATTAAGTGCCTAACTGCATTTATGATTTCCTGTTGCTTTTCCGGAATTTGCTGATATTTTGGCCCAACATACTCGTTTGAAATTAGATAACCCCCGGGTTTTAACGATTTGTAGAATACACTTATTACGCGGTCTAGGTCTTCTATATGGTGTAATGCACCATTGGCCCAAATAATGTCGTATTCGTTTTTTCCGAAATTGTCTTTATTTAAATCAGAAACAAAATATTTGATATTACTTATATTCTCATCTTTAGCTCTTTGTATTGCTTTTTTAATTGCGCCGGTAGCAATATCAGTTCCTATGATTTGCTTTGCCAAATTTAGTCTCGAAAGCCTCCTTTCAATTGGGCCGGTACCGCAACAGATACTCAGGCATTTGTCGAACGGAATTTTATCTTTCAAATATTTTTCTATGGTCCAATACTCGCACCAATCTCTTCTGCTTGCATCATATTCGTCAAATATAAGTTTACATGAACGGGCTCTGATAGGTGGAAAACAATAAAAGTTTTTATCAGATGCGTCACAGTCAGCCTTGGACCAGTATTCTTCTACTATCGTAAGCTTTTCCTGGTCTCTATGCGTAATTTGAGTATGTTGCGTATTGTTAATCTCCAATCCATTGCTGTGGTGAGCGTTCTGAGTATTAATAACTTGTGGTTTTCTATGAGATTGGCCGAAAAAACTGTTATAATTGTTGATCAAATCCTGATTTACAATAACATCATCAGGAAACCTCTTGATTTCTTTGTCTTCACAGAAATTATCAAAATGATGCGATGTACCACTATAAATTCCGGTTCCATCGCATCCGATATTTTGAATTTGAGAAGCTGTCGGATATATATAGTAACCATTGTTTAAATATACCGACAAAATCCAGTTCAGTGTCCATACATCCGTTAATTCCCCGGTTATAAACCTTTGTACCATCACCGGAATATCTGGTCCGCCCTGATTAATATCAATGTTATTGTTAATGGCCTGTTTATACAATTTAACCAAATCAAGGTCGTAATGTTTCCATGCCCTTTTCCATGTTGCCCACCCCCAGCTTCCAATCCGGGGATAAAAATATATATCAAAGGGATGATTTGCTTGCAAATCGTCCGGAATTGGAACTGAATATCCGTTAATACCAAAAATCGTTTCATTGTCCTCGTATTTTGAAAGACATCTTCTTATAAAATCAAAATAATACTTCTTTGGAACACAGTCATCCTCTAAAAGAATTAATCTGTCATGGCTTTGAAATACATAATTTACTGCACCAAGAATGGACTTGGCCAAACCTTGATTAACTTCTTGGCATATAATCTTAGGTTTTGTCCAGTAAATACTTTTTATTAATTTCCTGGTTTTTGTAACACTAACCTGATCTTTTTCTGTCTTCGGAGCGTCTGAGAAGATATATAAGTTCTGGATATTATGCTTCTCCAGTGCCTTTAAGACCTGTAATGTATGCCATGGGCGATTATAACATACCAATATTACCGGAATATCTTTCATAGAATTGACTTTCTGATTAATATTTTTCTATACGATATTCGTAGCGAGAACGCCAGAAGTTGCTAAATCTGCTTCTCCAAGCTTATCTGCTCTTATCTGAAATATATCTTCTTCACACACGTATTTTCGATGTACAAGGGTTACGTCCTTCAGTGCACCCTGAAGACTCTTGCCGTAAACTACGACATAACCCATATCATTAAGATGCGCAATACATCGTGTGGTATCGTATGGAGTAAAGTCTGTGCAAAAATGATGGAATTCTATATATATCTGCGGTACGTACAATTCTTCAAGTGAATTTATAACTTCATACTCTGCACCCTCGATATCTATCTTTAATAATGAGATATCTTTATACTCTTCCAACAACTCAGATATGCTTATTACCTCGGTTTCGTAGAATTCAGACTTTGATACCATATTGTGTGAATCGGTTATTGATTCAGAAACATAAGAGGGATTAGTATTTTTATACATTTTTATCTTTTTATTGCTCTCTGCATATAAGGCTTTTTGTAAGAAACAAAAGTGCTCATTTGGGTTATTTTTAATATATCTTTTTGCTTTTTCCGTAGGATCTATCCCAATAATCCTGCACTGTTTTAATTTAATCAACTCCAAATCAAATGAAATATCTTCACCAACACCTGCTGAAATCACTGTGCTTCCAGCCGGAATAAGATCAAGTACAATTGCGCTACTGCCATATTCGGTCCCGATTATCTGGATCTTTGAGCGATTATTAATTTTTACAGGCATAATAATGTTAGGAAAACATTTACTTTTTATACTTTTAGTTCCTCGACGAACTCTTAAACTGTTCTCGTTATGGACGCATTTTGTGTCTTGCTGAGTTTTATTGGATATTGCAATAGACTTGCGGAATGTCACAGGGCTTTTCGTTTCTTGTTGTCTTGTTACCCTTCGAATCCTATATTCAAATGAATCTTTCCACAATAGCATCGTATTGAATAGTTTTGGTTTTAAGTATATAAGTGCAGAGAAGGCTTTTTCCCGGATTGTCTGAGGTGCGTAATGCATTTCCAACAGGATGTTACATCCTAAGCCTTTTATTTCTTCCGCCTTGTATTCATTGAATACAAGAATATCGTTTTCAAGTTCAACCGCCCATTTATGATTCGAAATTTCTGTGGTATTCAGCCACAAATCCTTTGCTCTCGTAGGCGTTTCAATATAACCACGCTTTGCGATTCGTATAAGTTCATCGCATGCCTTTTTAGGATTGATGATATGTTCCAAAACATGAGAGCAGTAAACAAAATCAAATTCTTTGTCCTCAAACGGCAATTCCTCGATGTTACACTCAAAGACCGGCTTGCCATCAACATATTTAAATGGTACCCCCGCTCTGCCGTATGTATTGTTGTCAGTTGTAATATCCGCTAAATGGGTAGCAAGCTGTAAGGGCATGTTGCCGCTACCAATATCCAGCACTTTGTCATTTGGATTGATATTAAAATTGTAATAGCGAGATTGATAGAGCACATATCTATCATGGTTTGAGATAATCTGGTATTTGTCGTAAGCTTCAGCTAAAATTTCCGTTGCCTTCTTAGGATAGGCAATGTATAGTTGCTCATAAATATCAAAAGCTTCGTTGAACTTGCCATCATGAATATTTTTTCGAGCATATTCTAAACCTTTCTGAAAATCGCTCAAAATAGTATTATGAGGACTACCGTAATTATTTCCATGTATTGCAAAATCCTTCACATTTGCCAAAGACGAATCAGAATCCACTGAGGCAGAAGTCCCAGCTTTATGACTGCTGCTCCGGACAATATCGGTTTCCAGATTCTTACTGCTCCTTATGCTGGTATCACATAAACTCCAGTTAAGGCAGTTTTTGAGACAAAATTCAGGTGCATCTTCCATAAGAATGTCAAGGCGGTCTTTACGGTACTCGGGACTGTTCCAGATATCAAGCACATCTTGTTGATAGATATTTCCATAATTGGTTGCGCCGTCATGATCGAGGCAGCAAATAACACAACCGCCATCAAGAAGGACTGTAAAGACGGCTCTCGGATTATTGCATTTTTCACTCATTGCGTGCTTCAAAGATGCAACGTCTTGATATGATGGCCGAACATATTCTGAGTTGTCGGAGTTTTCAAACATGGAATTACTGCGAATATATGGCGATTTAAAGGTTGGATTCAGACCTATCGACTGGCAAAATTCGGTAAACTTGTCCATTTCATGTTGGTTGTGCTTGAATACAAGGAACTGGGGATAGATATTGACATTTTTACTATATTTGATATTTAATTCCTGCAGCTTTACCAATGACCATAATGCCCTGGTTACTGATCCCCCTTTTCTGTATTTCTCATAAACGTCCTGGCTAACTCCATCGATGGAGACTATTATGTCAGTAATACCTGACAAAATAAGTTTTTCCGCTTTTACCTCTGTTAAACAGTTGCCGTTTGTGCTGATATTGGTTTTAGTGAAAGCAGATGCATATTGAATAATCTTGAAAATATCTTTATTCAACAGAGGTTCACCCCATATATGCAAATATAAATATTCACAAAATGGGCGAATCTTATCAGCTATCACTTTAAACTCATCGAAACTCATAAATCCTTTCTTTCGATGAGTAATAATATCAGCTCCGACGGCACATTCCGGACATTTCAAATTACATCCAGCAACTGTTTCCACCTGAAAAGTCTTCGGGATCATCTTTTCAAAATCTTCGCTCTGATTGGTTTTTATCCCTTCAGTTTTTCTCGAAAGTGAGTGTAACTGGCTGCGTAGATTATTTGCCTGTTCATTTTGAGGATTGAAAGTAAGCTCTTGATTCACGGCGGCTATGGCCTGATCGATAAAACCCGTTTTGTAAAGACAGATTGAACGCAAGAAATGCAAGTTTAAAACCTGAGTTTTGGCAATTTTCGCCAACTTCATAACGTTGTCAAGGTAAATCGTCAACGCCCGTTGGAAATCCCCATCATTTATACTTTTGACTGCTTTGCTAATCCGGGCATTGATCAGGTTATGTCCTCCGTTTTGCTCATATGCATGGACAAGATATTTGTCATCAGCAGCAATTACTTGAGGGTGTTCATCAAATAATGAAAGCAGAAATCTTGCAATTCTTTCTGAAGGACGATAATCCTGTCCTATTTTCAAATCAGCCATGTCTTCCAGATATTTTTCCACCTCGTGACTCTGTTTTAATTTAAGTGGAGAGACAACATGTTGAGAAATAACAGAAGCAATGTCATTAATTTCTACTGATATTGTAGAGGAGGATAGATCTTTACATATCTCTTTGAATTCTCTGGCAAATATATGAACAGAGGGTATTTTTGATAAGTAAGACTCAAGCATAGTGGTTGAGCCATAATGAAATAATATGCTGCAGTGAGATATAATCGCCCGGAATGGAATCGCTTCTTCAATTAGAAGAATGTTGTTATAATTATGAAATACTGAATAAGGATTAAATTTCTTCCGTCTGTAATGGGCGATTTCATGAGGGTGCATCTTTACTATAAATAAGAGACTTGGCAAGTTCTCGGCGTTTCTAATAATTTCCTTAATCCACATTTGTTGAAAATGTTTGATTTTTTTGAATAGTGCACGACTTTCTTCGAAAACTTTCTGAGCAGTTGGTTTACTTGTATCCACTATATCATCAGCATTGATTATATCATCGGGGGAATAATCTCCAACGGAGAAGCCCGTAACAAATAAAAGAATTTTTTCTCGAGGGTATTGGTTCAATTTACCCTTTATTTTGTCCGGCAATATTTTCTCGAATTCTGAATCCGGCTCGAAGTAGTCTTCTAAAAAAGGCCATCCCAGAAAACGAATTCTATCACCCGATGATATCTTTCTCTGTTCTAATAACGCCTTTCCGATCAACTCGGCCGGTTTTGGCCCCCAAAATATTTCGTAGTCGACGAGATTTGCCCCATACTTACCAATTCCAGCAATCGAGCTGATATGTTTCTGAGATTCGCTGGGCAATAACCCCTCGGCTCGGTAACAAACCAGTCGGCAGTTTAACAAATATTTCAATATATAAAATCTCTGCGGAAGGCTTTGGCAGGTAAGTGGGAAGGTCATAATAACGGAAGGGGCGATTTCTAAGACTTTTGGAATGAACTCGGGTTCATCAAATACAAGGATATACACCTCTGTGTGTGGATTGATTTGCTTAATGGTGGAACGAATTTTTTCAAGAGTTCTTGTTTCCCTCTCAGGCTTATTTAGTACGAGAACTATTTTCTTAAGCATTTCCAATGTTAAATCTCCTCATAATTTGAGTATATCCAAAGCAAAATGAATAACACATTTGACTATATACGTAGTACCGTTTTTCCGACAAGGTGTCCTCGCAATCGACTATACAAATTTCACACACAGTTATAGAGTTGAAAAAAAACCGTATCAACCTGATGATGAACTGTCCGGCTTCCATATGGAACAAAAAGAAAACTTTTTTCGGTTTATTGTTCAATTTACGATCTCCAAAATTTATGTCTGCCTCTACCAGTATAAACCTTCATATTTCTCTGCATGACAGTCCACACCTTCGATTCCCACAAGATCCAATACTTGAATACCTCTATCAAGCCATCTATGAACCACACCAGCATCAACTATGGGATGATTAATGATAATTAAGTCCATTGTCGACAACTCTCTTAAGGATTCAACCAGCAATTTTTCCAGATGACGCAAAGCATTTAGAATCTGTTGCTTATTACTTCCTATCAACCTGTCCGGGTGTACCGCTGGATCATAAATTCTCAAGTTTATCCCTTCGCCGATCATGGCTTTGGCAACTTTAACATAAGGGCTTTCCCGCATATCATCCGTACCAGGTTTAAATGCCAGGCCGATCATTCCTGCCGACACAGGCTGATATGCCAGAATGCGTAAAATGAGATTATTAACCTGCGTATTATTGCTCTCTGCCAGACTCTCCAACATTGGCAGTCTCAGTGACTTTAACGAAGTTAATCGAAGTATTGCTCGAAGATCTTTGGGCAGACAAGAACCACCGTAAGCAAATCCGGGTTGCAGGTAAGCAGGACTGATATTAAGTTTAGTATCGGCACAATAAACATCTGCAATCCGACGAGAATCCACTCCGATGGATTTAGCTATTAAGCCCACTTCATTTGCAAAGGTTATCTTCAAAGCATGAAAAAGATTATCACAATATTTGACCATCTCAGCTTCTTCGACTTTCAGGCAAAAATGTGGAGCCTTATATTTTTTATAAATTTTTAACAGCTTGTCTGCTGCGCCAGGTCGTATTTCGCCGATAACGATTTTAGGAGGATTGTCAAAATCCTTAATAGCAGTTCCTTCTCGGAGAAATTCCGGGTGAAATACAAGATCGATGTCTTTACCCACTATCAGGCCGGTAATTCTTTCTAAAAGAGGTATCACTCTTCCATGTATGCTGCCTGGTAAACAAGTACT
The DNA here is from genome assembly GCA_964537355.1 of uncultured Pirellulales bacterium. Lineage (GTDB taxonomy): Bacteria > Planctomycetota > Phycisphaerae > Sedimentisphaerales > Anaerobacaceae > NIOZ-UU13. The sequence goes on from CAZIAN010000012.1 coordinate 18,485, forward strand.
TCGAACTACAATAAGTGGACGGTCCGATCTTTGCCGAACAACATTGCCGATCTGCTCAATGGCAGCATCTACTGATGAAAAATCAATACCATTATCAGATGCAGACGGAGTACCGACGCATATCCATACCATATCACTTCCGGCAAGCCCTGTGACGGGATCTGTTGTAGCTGTAAGGCGTCCATTGCGGTGTCCTTCCTCAAGCAATTCAGCTACCCCTGGTTCTTGAATTGGTGATTTACCTTGTGCCAGGTCATTAACTTTGGTGACAACAGAGTCTACGCCAATTACTTCGTAACCATCTCGAAGAAGACATGCTCCACTGACAACACCAACATAACCCATTCCAAATATGCTGATTTTCATATTTATCTCTAAAAATATTCAGAGTATCCGAACAAACACAAACTATTTATTAGAAGCCCTTTTCATAACCTCCCGGGGTGGTATTATCAGCATCAAAAACAGCTATTTTTGAGCTAATGAAATGGGGTATAGTTAAATAATTGATATTGCACCATAAATTATACTCGCATCAGTTATTGCGTTATGTTTAAGGTTAAATAAAAATCTCAAATATTTCAGGTCTCAGTTTAATCTTCTGAATCCGGCATGACAAACAGGGACTTTTAAAAGTTTCTTTGCGTCACCATTTTGAACAACCTCGGAAATGACACCAAAGGTTTCATCCAATGCCTCCAGATAGTTGTTAACGTGCTCATCTTTATGAGCATAAGAAGCATAAAACACTGTTGTAGCCAAAAAACCTCTTTCAAGCATTAATTGTGTAAAAAGAGTTTTCAATACTAACGCATCACTATAATCAAAAGAAAAATGACTTAATGGATAAATACCGGAAATTGTTATTTTTAAGTTATGCTTTTGTGCCATTCTTTTCCAATTTACTTGGATGTTTTTGCCTATTTTTATAAGATGTTCTGAAACGTTTTCTTTCTTAAGTTTTCTTATAGTAGCTAACGCTGCTACGGGGCCTATTTTTTCTGTCCAATATGTACTGCTTATGAAAGTATCCTGGGCAGACTGCATTATTTCTGGTTTTCCAATTACCGCAGCCATTGGATATCCATTACTAATTGCTTTTGCAAATACCGCTATATCAGGGTTAACAGAAAATCCCAAATGGGCACCGCCCAGATTCAATCGCCAGCCGGCAGTAACCTCATCAAACACCAAAATTATGCCTGTTTGCGCCGTTGTCTGTCTAATAGTCTCCAGAAATCCTTCCTTCGGATAATGATTCCTTATAGGCTCCATAACAACTGCGGCAATATTCGGTTTGTTTTTTTTTATTAACGCCAGAAATTCATCTGTGTCATTATAGTGAAACGGAACCATCGTTCCTTTTAAACTTCTTGGTACTCCTTTTGGCTCCAATCCAGGCAAAAGATGTCCGTCCAAAGCCTTATCATCTGCCAAATTTGCTGAAAGGTACCAGTCATGCCATCCATGATAGCCACAAAATAGAATCATATCTTTATTTGTTTTAGCTCGAGCAATTCTTACTGCAACAGCCATTGCTTCGCCGCCGGTTCTGGCGTATCTTACCTTCCCTGCCCATGGATGTATCTCTAAGAGCATTTCTGCTAATTCAACTTCTTCAACGCAATTTAATGTTGTCATTGTTCCGACATCTATAGCCTTTTTAACCATCTTGTCTACATCATCATCTGCATACCCCAATATACATGGTCCAACCCCCATAAGAGACATATCAGTGTATTTTTGTCCATCAAGGTCCCATAGCTCACAACCTTTTGCTTTTTCATAATAAGCAGGCCAAAGGTCAGGAGAAAACATCTCTGGTCTTTTGGATAAGAGTTGGGTGCCGCCGGGGATCAATCTTTTGGCAGTGTTATACTGCTGTTGCGTTTTTGATATTTTATACAATTTTCAGATGTCCAAAGAGTTAAGAATAAATAGTTAGGTATGGTTATCTACTTTTTCTTAGCTACTACCCACATATGCGATGATAATTCATTATCGGATAACCACTGTTGAAATGACTCCATGTAGTTCTGCCACTCATCAAGCAATATGCGTTTAAGAAATGGCTGATCGTCCAACGTTATAACACCGGTTAATGCTTTTTTCCTAACCAGTTCAGCATCTAATTTGCCTGGTGTTTTAATTTCTAAAACCTCAAAACCACAATTTTCCAAAAGAAAACTAATAGACTTAGGGTGAAAGTAGTTTAAATGATCTGGAGCAGTGGTATTATCAGATTTATCTTTAAGGGTCAGCAAATCAAAGCCTTTGATGTTGGGTGTCGTTATCACAAGCAGCCCGTTTTTTCTCAGAATGTTATATATACTGACTAAGAATATCCGAGGATCAAACACATGTTCTATATTCTCAATACTTGTCACAACATCTGCTATGGCTTGAGTATGTACATTCTCTATGAAATCCTCCAGTACTTCAATGCCTTTACTGCGGCAGATATTTGCCGGACTTGGATTGGGCTCTACTGCTATGACTCTCTCAAATTTTCCATCTTTCTTAGCTATCTCACACAATGTTCCATAGCCGGCACCAACATCCAGAATCGTTCCAAATTTTGTATTATATTTTTGGCAAAAAGCATATATCTTTTTAATTCTCGGTTTGATTAAGTGTTCGACTCTGCCTTGTTCCGTTTTTGAATAAATGTGCTCATTAAAATATTTTTCTGCAAGAGAATTACGGTAGTGATCTATTAACATCTCAATTGTGGGCCTCGGACTCACATAGACCGTTTCACAAACACTGCATTTTTTAAAAAAGAAACCGGTTCTTTCGTAGAAAATGCTGCTGTCTTTCTGGCCACACGCCGGGCAAGGAACCGAGACAAAATCTTTTTTTTTCTTTAATAGACGTTGCTGGTCTTTCTTGTATAAACCCCATCTGTGTTCCAGGTTGTCATCAACTCTAATATCACGTTCTTTCATCTAAAGTGTTTTCTGAAATGTATGTAAAAACAGGTTAATCATCTCGCATGCAGGATTGGAAATTTATATTATTATATGTTCAAAGTTTCCAGATTCGCACCTGCAATTCTCAAGATATTTAGCCGTTTCTATAACCGGCAAAGCAACTTCATCTACAAATGGGTCATTTGCATGTTTGGCAACAGAATCTTTAAGATGATATTCTCCATTTTTCTTTTCCCATATTTCAGGGTCACGCATAGGCTCAATAACGGCCTCAAACTCATCTTCTGTCATTTCGAGAAAATCCAGAATAATATCCATATCTTTAGGGTGTTTCCCATCATATTCTTTTACAAGTTCAATTCCTTGCTGTCTTGTGATTCTACCGAATCTTATATCATAACTGGCATGGTCGGTTGCTCTACCGAATCCGTATTTCAAAAACTTCAGGTAGTCATGTGCACCACCGCAATGCCAACACTCAACATTTTCATAGCAGTTATTTGTTCTCTCCTGCTGCATAGTTTCAAAATCGTACTCATTGATTAACATTTCTGTTTGTTTATTGGCATTCCAATACAAAAAATTACTAAGATAAATGCCTCGAACACCTACTTCTTCCAATTCTTCGTCAGAAGGATAAATATACGGCAGCAAGTCTGTTTTAGTTATACCTTCCTCTCCCAGAAAATCTTCGCAAGTGAAACCCCGCATGGAATGCTCCTGCCTGACTCTTTTTGTCCATTCCACCATATCATTATGTGAAAACATCCCAACCATATCCTGTATACCATGGTCTCCCCAGATAATTAAAGGTACTTTGTATTTCACCGCTATTTGAATTGGATACGTCCCAATACCGGTATGGCAGTGCCAGCAAAAATCGCCCATCTTTTTCATGGCGATCCGTGCCATTTTTTTGATAACACTTGGTTTTTGCGTAAATCGAATGTGATCACAATCAAACTTGCGGACAATATTCTCTAAATTTCTCAAACCCGGTTTTGTATTGTACTGATGATTGTAGGTTACTAAAAGAGGATTTAGGCCCAGGATATTTTTTACGACATGCACTATGAAATGGCTGTCCTTTCCGCCGCTGACCCCAATAATACAATCATAATTTGACTTGTCTTTGCTCCGGTATTGTTCGACTATTTCCTTTAATATTTTCCATCTGGCTTTGTAATCTATTTTTTCCTTTTCCTCATGAACTCTACATCCGCTACATACACCTTTATCATCAAATGTGATGCCTGAAGGATGGTTAGCAGGATATAAACATCTTGTACAGTACTTCATAGCCTTGTACCTCTTTTTTAAATCAAATACGTCCGTGTAGAATTTTATTTGAATATGTCACTTCTGAATTTATACGAACATCAATTCCAGCCTTTTGCATAGCCGCTTTTGCCTGTATCGTGCTATGTTCTATATAATGGAAGATATTAGCCGCGCTGACCGCATCTGCCCCTCCTTGGATAATAGCGGCCGGAAAATGCCCTACATTTCCAACACCGCCAATGGCAATTACTGGAATTTTTACTGTGTCGGTAACTGCGCTTATCAGCTTCACATCGTAACCGACCTTTGTCCCGTCATGATCGATTGAATTAAGTAATATTTCTCCAGCTCCCAACTGCTCTACCCTTTGGGACCATTCGATAGGATGTAATCCCGTTGAATCTTTTCCGCCATTAACGAAGACTTCATATTCATCATGATCATTCCGCTTCACATCAATTGAAATAACTATCTCCTGTGAGCCAAACATTAAAGCTGAATTTCTTATAAAGTCAGGATTTAAAACCGCCTGAGTATTTATGCAAACCTTATCGGCTCCTGCTTTTAATAATTTTTCAATGTCATCTGTTGATTTTATACCGCCGCCTACGGATAAAGGAATAAAGGCTATTTTGCTTATATGTCCTATCAACTCTATCAGATAGTCCACATTTTGTTTATTAGCGGAAATATCCAATACTATGATCTCATCGACATCCCATCTATTAAAATACTCGATAGCTATCTTAGGTCTGCCGATAGGAAGATATCGTGTAAAATTGATGCTTTGAACTATCAGCCCATCTCGGACTAAAATACAAGGCATTAATCTTTTTTTCAGCATATATATCTTTCTTTTTCAGCTTCTCTTTAAAGTAAAACAAGGTGGCATCCTATCATCTGAAAGGGCTTTTTTAAGCACATCATTCACAGTAGAAAGGGAATGTGCCAAGGTTTGCCCCCACTGGCCATACATAAAATTATGGAGTAAAAGCAACCCAACTTTTCGACTCTTTTCAGGATGAAATTGCATGCCGATAATATTGTTGTATTGGATTATCGCTGGAAACTCTATACCATAATCGCATGTTGCTTTAATGACAGAGCTGTCTTGGCAATCAAAAAAATAACTATGAAGAAAATAACAGCAAAAATCTTTTTCGAATCCTTCAAGCAACGAGGTCTTATCCTTTATCAATACATCGTTCCAGCCAATATGAGGCAGGCACAGTGTCTTGACAGGAAGTTTCTTTACAATTCCTCCAATCCAGCCTAATCCTCTGTGTTTTCCATCTTCAAAACTCTTATCAGCAAGTAGCTGCAATCCTAAACATATTCCTAAAAAAGGTTTTCCACGATTAAGTATCTGCTCCTCTAAAACATCAATCAACCCCAATTTCTTCAAATTCACCATTCCTTTTTCAAAAGCTCCGACTCCCGGAAGGATTATCTTGTCAGCAACTTTGATGTCTTCTATTTTTCTCGTTACAATTGCACGGCCTCCAAGTACCTTTATAGCGTTGGCAACAGATGCAACATTACCAAGCCCATAGTCAATGATTACCACATTATTTTTATTTTCCATAAAATCTATCCTGTTACTATCGCCCAAAAAATTATTTAGTAATCCGGCCTGTGGAATAATTATTCGTATAAAGGAGTGTTTTTTTCAGACCAGCCCTACACGGGCGTGAAACAGTTTTCTATGTGTGATAAGTGTTCTTATCCAACCGTAATAACGCAAAGTTGTAATCAATATTAAAAAGGGTATTATTGCTATACCTTTTAACAAACTGCTATGTTTAATCGGTGTCAAAAACTCTGTTCCAAACGGATGGCAATAAGACCTTAATTTTCTTGTAATACTCCATCCGTGTGAGTATTTTTTATAAAACAAGCAATCGCCGCGGCCATAACGTGGCCAGCGTTCCAACACTGCTGCCATGGAAGTAAAGCCTATTTCCAAAACAATAGCATCAGAAATGGCGAATTTGTGGCCGTCCCGGGCCATTCGGGTGCAAAGATCCGTATCATCACTATTGGTCATAAAAGTATCGTATCTATACTTTTTTAGCACCTCTGTCTCAAAAAGAGTCGGTGTTCCGACCACATCCTTATATCCTGGGGTGTATTTGGCTCTGTAAATATTCTGTGCCCAACCAAGATATGAATCGGTTTCAGGCAGCCTTGTTACAGCAGATACTATCGAGCAATTATATTGCTGCAAATACTCTATCATTTTTTTCATAGATCCTTCCGGCATTATGTTATCGGGGCCGACGAAGGCGACATATTTACATTTTGCCGAATCCAGGCCCATATTTCGAGCATTTCCGAGACCTTTACCCCCATCCTCAAGAACCATGTCCACAAAGGGTTTTGCTATTTCTTTGGTACGGTCTGTCGAATTGGCATCAACCAAAATTATTTCTTTAGGATTATTTTTCCGCACAGACTCCAGGCAATCGAACACCATTTCCTCAGAATTATAAGTACATACTACCACCGAGATATCGAGCAATCCATTTTTCATAAGTACTTGCTTTGTTAAAATATCCTGATTATTTTGCACTTAATTCGATTTGGCCAATATATGCGTTTCGCCGATGCTTTTATTCTGATGCAGGCTATATTTTGGTGTAAAATCGGCTAATATTTTATTAGTTACGTATTCATAGCTATGCATTTTGTCGAAAAAATCTTCATTTCTCAAATCATGTATTATGATTTTCTGGCATAAATGAAATACCAAGGCATCAGTATCGGCCCGGATACCTGCAATCTTCGCCCGTCAATCAGCTGTTCTGTATATGTACCCATAAGTCTGCTTTCCGGCACAGGCAGGTCAATATCTATATCAAATCGTTGCCAATGTATATCTGTGTAACCTTTCTCTATCAGTGCTCTTTTTATGAGCCCCAAAGAATATATGTTGTATCTATGCCCACGTTCTATTTGATTGTTCTCGCCAAAGTACTCCGTCAATAAAATACTACAACTTACAGGACCATCGTAAAAAAGCGATGTTATCCCCAACCATGAAGGCTCAAGAAAAAGTATCTTTTCAAAAAATAGCTCATAACCATCAAGTCAGGAAAGTGTTTGAATACAGGTTATGCCTTCAAACTTTCGCTTGTATGATTCATCTAATTCGTACAAATCTTTTTCCACGAGCTTCACTTTAGTACCGCAGTCCTTCAGTATTTTTAGTGCCTTTTCTTACAAGGTCCTTGTTCTTCTCCATACCAATAACTTCTATCTCTTTCCATCTCGAACTCATATAGTGTGCTACCGCACCCATACCTGCTCCAACATCCAAAACCGAACTCGTGTTTGTCTGTACTCCTTTGGAGTCAAGAAAATCACAAAATACAATCGTGCTGCGTTTCGTGGTCATAAATTGTTCTTTATGGTACTGGCATTCATATTCATAAATTTCTCCTGGAGTCTTCATTCCACCGAATGCATCATGTTGAAGTTTTGTTTTTGGATGAGTCATTCTTGACTTTTCGCATTAAACAATAAATCCTGTATTGTTTTACAACATTAGCCCGATCCTACAGCTCTTAAGATTTTTGTCTTTAACAACCTTCGCATATAGTTTTTAAGATATTGATATCGTTGCTTAAAGGTCTTTATTTCAAACCTGAAATCCCGCCTTATACCCTGAAGGTCTTTCATCAGCACAAACAATTTATTGGGAGGTAACTTAATCAGCAGATATATCAACCACCCCAGTCTCGGAAAGCGAATTGCAATGTAACAGAGTTTATCAAGATTCATCAATTGTTTTATGTTGTCCTGTTTTATTTGCAAACACTCGCTTGTCCTTGTTGAGCCTGCATCCGAATATGTACTCATGCGGTCTATATAACTGTTCTCCATGCAGTATTCGGCAATCCGTGTTTTCGAATAAGGTACAAGTATATTGGAATTAACATCATCAGGAGCAATTCTCCTGCACAACTTAACAGTCTCATACGCATTTTCCATACTCTCGCCGGGCCAGCCGAACATAATATCGACCCCGATTCTTATTTTGTATTTCTTTAACAAACGGCAGGCTTTAATTATCTGCTCATTAGTCATCCTGCGATTTGCCAACTCTCTTCTAATCCTTTCATTACCTGTTTGAATTCCAAGGACTATTTTGTCACAACCTGCGTTGCTTAAAAGTGAAACAAATTCTTCGTCGATATTTTCAACACGGGCATACGCTATAAACCCCGGCAGGTTTTTCTGGGAATACATCTTCAAGAATTCTGTTATGTATTT
>CAZIAN010000013.1:0-24690 GCA_964537355.1 uncultured Pirellulales bacterium
TGGTAAGGGCTTTAGTTGTTCCTCTTTCTTCTATCGTAATTTTCGGGGGTCTCGGCTTGACATTTTCCGGCTAGCTGCTCAAAAAAAAAGAATGGTATAAAAGCACATTTGCGCCCCTGCGGTGTCATAAACTCCTCTCCCTCCAAGCCGTGGGGGCTTTTTTGCACTCTTGCCGATAGTCGAAACTTTTTTAAAAAATATGTTGTTAATTTTGTCAGTGAATAATAACATCAAAAACGCAATATATGGATGGAGAAAAAACAATATACACGTACTATAAAAAACGCAGAGATTCTCGTCATTGGTGGCGCAGAATCCAATCTCGCAAATACAGACGAGAACTCATCGTAAGAAGCATCCTCGTAGTGATAGTTACAGCAACAATGTACCTGCTAGCGTCTCTGAACAGTGGTCGAAATGACTTATATTTACTTGCGTGGTGTCTCATAGTAGGTATAATTCTCATTCCGTTTATGTTAAATCTGCGAGTTTCTAAAGCTCAGAAGCCTAAATCAACGAAAGCAGATGCTGTACTTTTGAACACAGAAAATGAAAAAGAAAAAAAAGGCACGCCCTCAAGAATAATTCAAATATCACAACAACAGCTTAAGCTTAAAAAAGACCGTCATACTCAGTCAACCAAAGGTATGGCTTGACAGGGAGGGAGTAGTGACAAACTCACATCAAGGCATATCTTAGTCAATGGTCTTATGTTTGCCTAGTTACACGTCAAGTTAGAAACACCCGGGGACAAACTCGGGTAAACTCAAAAACATATCAGGGAACCACGCGGGGTTGCCCCTACTACGAAGAATGCATTGGGGATATATACGTTTTGGGGCGGTTCGCGAATCGCCCCTACATTATGTGGAAAAGTCTTGTGAAATATTCCTTAATGTTTACTTCGGCAGTGGCAACTCACCTGCGGGGCGAGTGCCGGTGCGCATTTCTTCCTGGAAGAGGACGGCCATTCCACGAAGTTTTTTGATCACCCTGGGATTGCGAACCGGCCTGGTTTCGCCAGGGTCCTTTTCCAAGTCAAAAAGCTGCAAGTTGGGATTTAGTTGTAATTTCCAATTTTCCCATCGAACAGCAGCGAGCGATCCGAGGCTGCCATGATAGAAAAATGCCTGGTGGTATTCTTCCTGCGAGACTATTGGTTCCCATTCGCCCGGTGGATTCCACGGGCGACGCAAAGGGACCGAAGCATTTAGTGACATCATAGCTTTCGCCGGAGGAACCGTCTTGCATCTTCCTTTAAGCAAAGGGGTGATATCCCGTCCATCAATGACCCGGCCAGCGGGAACCTTCAGGTGAGCAAAAGTCGCGAAGGTGGGATACCAGTCCATTGCGTGGATGAGCTGCGAGGAGGTCCGGCCTGCCTTAATCCCAAGGCCCGGTCCCCATGCGATGCAAGGGACTCGGATACCGCCCTCTAATGTTGTAAGCTTGTTGCCGCGTATAGGCTGGTCTGGTGTTCGTCCCGGGCCGCGACCATTGTCAGAGGCATAGACAACCAATGTCCTATCGTCGATGCCCAGCTTTTCCAACGTGTCGAACAATCGTCCAACATGATGGTCGAGGCACTGAATAACATCGCCGTAGAGACCAAAACGTGATTTTCCTTTAAAATCATCTGTTACACCCAACGGATTATGCGCCATTGTGTGAGGCAGGTACAAAAAGAACGGATGATCCTTATTTTTCCTGATAAAGCTAATCGCCTCATCGGTATAGGCCTTGGTCAATTCTGCAGGATCGGCCGGGCGCTTCAATATTTTTTCATTACGCATCAATGGTACGCCGCCTTTGTTCTCGAAATAGACAACCTCAACAGGATCGAGGTTATGGAGCAATCCAAAGTAGTAATCGAATCCCTGCTGCCTCGGCAGGAATGGGGGCAGAAATCCGAGATGCCACTTGCCTATGCATGCTGTTGCATAGCCGGACGATTTGAGCAGTTCAGCTATGGTCAATTCGTCGGGATGAATCCCCTTACGCGAGTCAGCCCGTTGTACCCAGGTCGCCAATCCGATTCTGCGAGGATAGCAACCGGTCAAAATGCCCGCACGCGATGGACTGCAGATCGGAGCGGCCGCATAATAATCGGTGAACAATATGCCCTCTTCGGCCATTCGGTCAATTCGAGGTGTATCGAACTCTTTGGCGCCATAACAACCAAGATCGTAGTAACCCTGGTCATCGACCAGGATAAAAATCAGATTCGGTTTAGGCTCTTCGGCAATCGCCTCGGTGAGGGTGCGGTGTTTCTCGCTGGGGTAAGCCTCAGCCAATAAGGGCGAAGAATACAAAGCAGCCACGGAAGCAGCGCCGGCCTGTAAAAAGTATCGTCGGGTTAGTTTCGTATGTTTGGCAGCGATGAGCAGATCCTCCGGGTTTATCATTTCTATAGATGGTTTATTGTGATTCTACTCCATTCTTTGCGTATTAGACCATAAAAACGGTTAAAAGTAGAGTGAAATACTAAAAAAACTCATAGACTACACATTGTCTGCCTGGTATTAGATGCTCTATAATCATCATCGGTCGAGGAGAATGTTGTTGAAAATTCGATGAAATGATGGTATTGTTAAACATGAAGCTTGCAATGGTGTTTGTAGGGAGATATGTATAAAAATCTCGGGAGACTGAACCCATGGACCTCCAGCTCATTAATAAGCTACGAAGAGGATTTACCTCTTTATTCAAGCGAGACCACCGGCTCAAGGGCTTTACATTAATAGAACTTCTGGTCGTCATAGCCATTATCGCGCTTTTGCTATCGATCCTTATGCCTGCTCTTCAGCGGGTACGGCGCCAGGCGCGGGGGGTGGCATGCAAATCCAATTTACATCAGTGGGGCCTGGTATTCGCTTTGTACACACAGGACAACGACGGTTATTTCTACAGCGGCCATTTACATGGCTCATCTTCGGGTATGGGCGGGGGTGAATGGTGGCGAGAATGTATGTGGCCGTTGTCAAAGGACGAGAAGATGTGGCTGTGCCCGACAGCCACAAAGTACCGTTCTATCTCTCCGGATGGCTCGGGCCGGCGTCCAGCGGCCACTCCTTTCGATGCATGGCGGGCCGGTGAATCAACCGGCGGGGATGAAGGCAGCTATGCTCCAAACGGCTGGATGTGCAATATTCCGGTTGGATTGACAGACCTTTGGGGGCGAGGACCTTCCGAGAACTACTGGCGAACCCATCAGGTTCGGGGGGCCTTCAACATTCCTGTTTTTACCGAGAGCTGGTGGGTGGATGGATGGCCTCGGCATACGGATGAACCCTTTGAATTGGGTGATCGCACGCCTCTGCTGGGGCCCAACAATCATGAGATGCAACGGTTGTGCGTCAACCGGCACGGTGGGGCGCAGCACTGTCTCTTTGCCGACTGGTCCGCACGCAAGGTTTCCATTAAGCAGTTATGGACGCTGAAGTGGCACCGTCAGTTCGAGACGAACGGGCCCTGGACAATCGCCGGAGGTGTACAGCCAAACGATTGGCCGATGTGGTTGAGAAAATATAGGGACTACTGATAACTGATTAATGTTTTAGTGTTTAAGCCCTTATGAGATTATCTCGCTTTTTCCTCTCCAAATGGCAGAGGGCTTCTTTATTTGATAATCTTATATCACCATGCCATGGGGAAATCGTCATCCTTTTAGTAAGTCAGAAATAGGGATTTCGAAGCCTATATTTAGGATTATCCTACTTTTATTTATTTGTATAAAAGTGTATTATATAGATGTCTTTTGAGGAAGGCTGAAAACACGAAGGTTTGCAGTCTTAAGCAACTTTGATTAAGCTCCTGCTCTCAAGTAAAGTTACTATATAGCAGGGGCTTTTTTATTTGAATGAAATAGAAATCACATTTATAGCGGGCTGAGTTACCACACCTCTGTTCCTCCGCTCAGCCCGCTCTTTCCTTTCTGTTCCGCTTTATAATCTCCTGAGATCACCTCAGATACACCTCGGTCTGAGTTTGGCCATTGAAAACTATGTGGACCTGACTGTTTTTATGACATCGTCGAATTCGTGCAGGATGGTTTGGTCTTTTTGGTCTGGTGCCTTGACACTTCGACTTTTTTCTCGGGCTAATAACGATGTGGTTATTCGGATAAGCTCTAAGCCTTAACCGCCAGAAGCTTTGCGACCTCTGCAAGGAGAATGTCGGGTTCTATCGGTTTTTCCAGATAAGCATCAACGGGACACCATTGCGGGTCACCAACTGTTGCCTTTAAATCCATACCTATTTCTGTTTTCATCCCTGTCAGAATCATTATTGGCATATCTTTGAACTGCGGGTCATTCTTCAGTTCCCTGGACATTTGTAAACCATCAACCCAAGTTGACATCATAATGTCCAGTATAGCCAAGTCCGGTTTTTCGGCCTTAATTTTTTCCATACCATCCGCTTTATCGACAGCCGTAATAACAGTGTATTGCTGGCTTTCCAAAACAGACTGCAATGAATCTCTGAAGTCCGGGTCGTCTTCAGCAATTAAAATCTTTGCTTTTGTCATAATTCACCTCACAATATATCTTTTTTGGGCCACACGAAACCACTTTTCGAATAATCACACAAAGACTAATATATCCCTTTTTTTAAGCTCATTGTCAGCACTCATAATATTGTTACAGTAGTAGTAATGAAGATTGCCGCGTCATCTCGATTATATCGGCATTCCCCACAATGACAATTTTTTTTATTGTAAAGATTGCCGAACCGAGCTATGAGTTTTTGATTTTTGTCAGGACGTCGTCGAATTCGTGCATGATGGTTTGGTCTTTTTGGGCGAGGAAAAGGTTGATGAGGAAAATCGTTAGGCAGTTTGCGATGAAGCCGGGGACGATTTCGTACATTGTATCGCTTAAGCCGGCCTGTTTCCATAGGACAAGTACGACCGTTCCGGTTACCATTCCGGCTAAAGCTGATTGCCAGGTTGCTTTTTTGCTGTATAGTGCGAAAAGGACCAATGGGCCGAAGGCCGCACCGAAGCCGCCCCAGGCGTAGGAGACTATTTCCAGAATTGTGTTGTCGCGGTCCAGTGCCATGACCAATGCTATTATTGAAATTACAATGACACAGCCTCTGCCAACCAAAATAACTTCCCTCTCGGAGGCTTCTTTCCTTATCGCCTTAGAGTAAAAATCTTCCGACAAAGCCGAGGACGAAACAAGCAATTGCGAATCTATTGTTGACATAATAGCAGAGAAAATCGCAGCAAGAAGTATCCCTCCGAACCATGGATTAAAGAGATCGCGTATCATAAAAATAAAGACTTTTTCTTCTTCTCCGCCGCTTAGTCCATCGAACATTGCAATACCAATCAACCCGATAATTACCGCTCCGCACAACGACAGTAATACCCAGACAATCGCGATGGCCATCGATTTTCCAAGTTTATCCACCGATTTGATGGACATAAATCGCACTAAAATATGCGGCTGGCCGAAGTAGCCCAAGCCCCAGGCCATACTTGATATAATCATACAGATACAAACAGCTAATGTACCGCCTTGCGGCATCAGGCTTGTCGAGATATCTTTTAACTCCATCGCTTCTCTAATCGCCTTAACTCCACCTGCGGAATTATAAGTCAGCACAGGAACTATAATTATCGCGAAGACCATTAACGCACCCTGCAGCAGGTCCGTCCAGCATACCGCCAAGAAACCGCCCATGAACGTATAAGCGATTATAACGAGTCCGCCGATGGTTACGGCGAGGTGATACTGGACATTAAAGGTCGATTCAAACAGCTTTCCCGTTGCCACAAGTCCCGAAGAGGCGTATATGGCGAAAAATATCAGTATTATTATCGCTGAAACGATTCTTAGCAGGCCGGTAGGGTCTCTGAAACGTGCTTCGAAGAAGCAGGGCAGTGTTATCGCGTTGGTTTTTTCGGTATATACTCTCAGCCGGGCTGCGACCAGCTTCCAGTTCAGGACTGTTCCGATGAAAAGACCGGTTGCAATCCAGGTTTTTCCGATGCCGCCAAGGTAAATCGCCCCGGGCAGGCCCATCAGCAGCCAGCCGCTCATATCGGAGGCCTGTGCCGAAAGTGCCGTAACCCATGAGCCCATGCCGCGTCCGCCCAGGAGATAGTCTTCTATGTTAGACGACTTCCGATAGAAGAAAAAACCGATACCAAGCAAGACTATAAAATAAGCTATAAATGTAATTAAGGTTGCAGCCGGCATCTTCCTGTGAAAAGTATAGAGGCTTTTTTATATACTATTTCGGCGGGGTGGGACTTGCCCCAAAATCAATATCCCTGGTTGATATTTATGGTTGCGGAGGCAACTCCAATGCTGGAAATTTAACGTCCTTTGCCATCTTGACCCATTTTTTACTACCATACACTCCGGCTTTGCTGTAATCGAACGGTTTGAATCCAATCTTTAAGGCAGGGGAGTTCGGCTTCAAATGAAAATCATAGTTTTCGGCATCGACGAACAGCGGATCGGCGATAATCGAATCCGTATCATATCCTTTTTCCTGCCATTGTTGAAATTTCATACCGGCGGGTTTGATCTCTTTGCCCGATGTGTTCCAATAGCAGTTGTTTAGCATCTTTATTCTGACCTTGGTCCACGGTCCGGACAGCAGGGGGCCTGTATTCCAATAGACGATATTATTTTCAAACGTGAACGACAGATGCTCTTCCACCCGCGTAGCCTGGAGCTGGTGCAGTTTGCTGAAAGCCAGGATATTGTTTCGGACGATATTTTCTTTGCCGTAATGCTGATGGAAGCTGCCTGTCCTGGTGTTATAGACGAGATTGTTTTCCATAACGATACCGGTACTGCCCTCGTCGGTATAAAGTCCCCAGCCGCCGTAAGAGTACGAATATATATCGTGAAAAACATTATTGGTGACAACCGTGCCTTCCGAAGGGCCGAGTGTATAGATACCACCCATATCGCTGAGCACGCCCCAGCCTATATGGTGCACGTGATTGAAGCTTATGTTATTGTGTTTAGAAAGGCTGTCACTATATCCCCATCGCCATCCGACCGAGAGGCCGGTATAGAAAAGGTCTCCTATGTCGTTATGCGTAACGGCATTGTCACCGCTTTGCCCAATCCAGACACCCACCGCGGATGTAAATATCCGGCCGCCTGAGCGAATGATATTGTTATCGACGGTAATGTGGTTCGTTCGGGATGGTTGGTCGGGGCTAATCGCGCCCTCGCCGATTCGTACCCCTCCAGCGCCTAAGTCATAAATGTAGCATCGCTCAAGCCGGTTGTCACGGCAGCCCTTTCGAAACCAAACTCCGTATGTTGCGACGTGGCTTACTTCGCAGTCTTCCACAGCAATATTACGCGCCCCGTCAGCCATGATGGCGGCTTCGGTAACATACGCAGCCTGATAGGGCGCATACCCGCCAGCCGGCAGCAGCGATTGATTGTGATGGAAAGCAAGGCCTTTCAATTTTATATTTTCAACAAATTCTTCGGCCTCGGGTTTTCCCTCGAAGATGACGAGCTTCTCAATCACGGGTGCTACGACATGTGCCTGAGTCATATCTTCATCGGGCAGTGGCTTGTAATATAGAGTGCCGCTGCGTGACAAGAACCATTCGCCGGGTGCATCCAGGGCCGCTTTGAAATTCTCCAGGTGAAAACGAGTATTCTTCGGCCAGCCGGAATAACTCTTGAGTTTCTCTCCCACGGTTATAATTTTGTTGGCTGATGTGTCTATCCCCATCAAAAAGCGGCGGCTTATGCACCACTTATGATAGGCAACCAATGTAACATCGCGAAGCTCATTACTATCAATATTTCGCAAAGGTTCAAGGGCATCGCCCTGCACCGTTGTAGTCCGTCGATATTTGTCCTTACTGCCCTCGATCAAGACTTCTGAGGTATCGCCCATGTAGTGGTAGAATTTATTTGGAGTACGAGCACGCACGGCCCGACGGCCGTTTACGAACAACTGCTCGAAATACCATTTCCCGTTTGCAACTTCAGGTATATGAGCTTGCCAGATGTCGTTTTGTCCTTGCTTAAAACCTTTAATTACCCGTCCTCCTGTGAAAACCGGTTTGGCACCCGCGGCCGCTTCGTAGCTGATGGGAAATTCTTTGGTTCCGCTGTCCTGGGGCGTTAATATGAAAGGTTCGGTCAGGGTGTAAGTTCCATCGGTAACGATGACCCGTACAGGTTCTGTTATAGACCCTCTCGATTTCAAGAGCCTAATCTTGTCCCGAGCACCAGCTAAAGAAGCCACCGGCCCGTTCGTGCGATTTCTGTTCGGTTTTTCCCGCCGCCCCGACCACTTCTCATTACCCTGGGTGGAAACGTATATCGTAAGGGCCTGGGCACATTGGCATAAAAATACTGAAACTAAAACGCAGCATAACAAAGACCTTAATGTTAAACCATGCTTTCTCATATTTTCTATCTCCTCTTAATCGCTACTTCACAAGTAGAGAATATTATCAAGCGGTGAGATGATCCCATTCTATTCCGACTTTCTTTAGAGAGTACTCAAGCTCTCTCATATAGTCGCCATAGCAAACCATCCAGTGGAATCCGGGCATCCGCTCAGCTAAAGTTTTACTGTCACAGGCAAAACGAATATCAATTTGCGAACGGCAGACATCCATAAATGGAGCATCGACAACGACACCGGTGAGACCAACCCATCGCTTGATTAGAAAATCGGGTGCAATATTAGTTACTTTCTGCCCTTTGTGCATCTCCACCTTTGGTGCTGCGCCATAGTCCGACTCGAAGTGCGTCATTATCCTTGCGGGTTCTAGTTTTTTTCCGTCCATCCGGCGTGGAGCCGTGCAATGGGCAAGTGTAATTAGCCCATCATGTGGATAAGTCGGATCGTTGAGAAACACCGGCTTGCCTGAGATGTTAGCCAACAGAACACCCGAAGGTATTACCACAAAGTCCGATTCGCAAAAAAGCAAATATCCGGCGTCATTCAATAAGCTAAGCGTCAGACAGGCGGATGTTTCAGCAAGCGGCATAATCGTACCCATACAACCGTTGATAGTAAGCGCACTGCAATCAGCCTTTTTCATCATACCCCGGAAAACCTGTTCGAGCAGGAATGCATTGTCAACGAATTTTCGGTTGGTTTCCAGTGTCGTACCTGCCGATTTCAAATATTTCCCAGCCCGATTACGTGCACGCTTAACGGCATTTGTATCTGCTTTTGCTTCTTTAATCAGTTTGCCAAGCTCGTCATAAGAAAATGTCTGAATATCGAACTGCCACTTCTGCCTTACCAACTCCGGTACGACCCCCCTTGGCTGTGCCCATGCTCCCGGCCCGCCGATAGCTATTATCCGAGTCCCCATAGTGTTGCGCAGGCCGCACAGTGCACGCAGCCGCCACATAATCTCATCCTGGTTATCAATCACAACGTCGCCATCGTCTATATCCTTAACGGCAAGTGAATCAGTATGCTGACGAAGGTAGCGGGGGCTGATTATCTCGTACCACAAATAGACTGGGCCCGACTTGTGACGACAGAAAAGAATAACGTCCTTTCCTGTTTTAGCCAGTTCATCGAATGTATCCATCCCGCCGCCTGCCGCATAAATGATAATTACATCGGCCTTATTCAAATCGGGCACGGATGCCACTTCACCTTTACCTCGTATTTTACTGACAGGCAGAAATTCGACCGGAAAATCGGCTTTAGCTCGAATCTCACTAAGCTCGCTTTGGATTTTGTTTACTTCCTTCTGTGCATCCTGTTCGGTTTGGATACCGCCCCAACTTCGCCAACTGGTTTGGTGTCGAGGCTTTGGAGTGCTATAGACAAGTACCGGCTTGACCCTTAAAGCTCTGCGCTGCGGTATCGCTTCATTTCTCTCGGCTGCCGACACTGCCGACCAGCTAAGGCCCGTAATAGCCGCACTTGCTAAAGCAACTGAGCCCACACCCTGTAAAAATTCTCTTCGAGTGACACCGTTTGCCGAATCCTGGTCACCGCAGGGACAACATGTGTGCCGGGGTAATTCTGTTTCGTTATTGAATTGCATAGTCATTTCATATCCTCCTTTCAAGGGATATTGTTTGTTGTTTACTCCGAAAGTATAAACCAAATCCGGAGGATAAAAAAGAAAAAATTAGACACATCTCTGCAAATTCAACCAAAGTGCACTTAGTATCAATATTTTTTCTATTGCCAAAGACAGATAGATTTTGTAAAACCCCGCAGAGTCTTTAGCTTTCAAGATATGTTGGCAAACATACATGTGTTTGACTGCGAAGGAGTTGTTCAGTCCTGAATATCTCTTATGTTTGAGAATGAAGCAGAATTAAGAAAGAGGGTAGATAAGATTGTGGCGGACATGCTTTCCGCTAATCTGGCCCAAAAGAAAGTTTATACCGACAATCGCACAGGCAAAGAGTACTTCAATCTGATTACTCCGAATGCCTTTGAAAAAAAACTTATCGCTATTGCCGTTCTCGGCTATCCAGAGCAGGTAGGCGTATGGTCATACACACTTCTTAGTCAATCGCGCATAGCAGAATCCAGCATGGAGCCTTATTTTAACGTATTTGCACGGAATGACTTTGGCCTTATAGCCATCAATCCTAATTGTCTGGCTCCTGATATTGAAGGAGACTCATTCATATATCAGCTTGAGCAGGTCGTAGCCGATATCTCCCCTGATAAAAAAATAGGCTTCATAGGCTTTTCGATGGGAGGTAAAGTTCTGATTGATTTTTTACAGCACCGTCCCGAACTCCTCGGCCGTACTGCCGGTCTCGCCTTGATTGATCCCACATTATCCAACAGGCTGGATGTTGGAAATATTCGTACTTTACTCGATACACACACTTTGCTCATCGCATCAAAGGGAGAAAACTACAGCCCGGGCGATATCGCCTCGGCCCTTCTGCAAATACCCAAGATATCTTTTCCCGGCATCCACGGCGAAATGCCAAATAAGGCCCTGCCTCAAATCATTAACTTTTACAAGAAACACACCCAAAGATGACAAATAAAACAAGCATATTGTTACTCAACGTTTAATTTTTTACGTCATCCAAAAAAGCTATAGAATTAGGAAAATAATAGTAAAAACATGTTAGGAGGATAAATGTAAAGGGAAAACAACAAATTTAATAAAAAATGATAATTTTGTAATCAATATTCATCCAAGTAATATCGCCTTATATAGTAAGAAGGCTTTGGAAAAAGTTGGCAAGTATTTCGAAGCCAGCGTAATATGATATTGTTTGACATTTATATAAATAAATTCAAGTAACATCATCCTAAAAGGAATTACACTCATGTCACTATATCTCAAAATACCGATCTTCATTGTATTTTTATTAGTGTTCATAGGATGGATTATAGCATCAGCCTATATATTCAAGAAGTTTGTAACGGACTTGCTACATGGAAAATATTTCTGGGCAAATATATTGGCTCAGTGTTTAGCAGTTGTTGGTCTTTTCGGTTTTGTTTGGCTTCTTTCATTTTTTTTGAGTATTAAACTTATATTACTATTTATCCTTTGCTCATATATTGGTTCTATCATTACGGGCATATTATGGCGTTTAATTGGCACAACTGATATCCCGTGGGCAGCAAGCGGCATGTGGACAGGTTCCGAACTTGGATTGAAATATCCCTGGATTTTTCCATGTGGAACAATACTTAATACGTTGATTTTCATAGCATACCTAATTGTTAGTGGTATTATCTACTTTAGCAATCCAATACCCTCGTCAAAAGCAACATTACTAATTTTCCGATATACTGTGATTGTAATGTATGGTACTTCATTGATTGTTATATTACCTTCATTAATCAGTACGCTCTCATCAAGAAATCTGGATGAAGATACGCGTCTTAGAATGCTCATAAATCAAGGCGGAGGGTTGATAACCAACGCCCTCATAATAGCCTTGTTATTCTGGTCATTTGAAATCACAGGCAAGGGGTATAATTTGGAAGTAGGTAATATATCCCTGGCGATATCTCCGATTCTTATTCTCGTGGTATTTGGTTATTTTGTTTGTACAATTCTTCTTCCTTATTTCATAGGAGCGCAACAGGCGAAAAAATGGCGTATTAATTTGACTGAAAAGAATAAAACCTGGCTGGATAAATTATTAGAGGTGCTGGAGTTTCCTAATCCATCACAATACTCACCTAAGCTTGAACAATTGCAGATGGACCTTGTTTCTGAGGAAAATCAGTTAGTAAAAAATGATGCGATGATAAAATTAGGTGTAGATATTGACGCAATGGATACTACAGAAGTGTCTTCAGCTTGGCTTGAGAGGAATCTGATAGAAGCATATAAGGATTCGAGGGATTACGAACCTCGCTTCACTTATTTAGATTTTATTCGTCATTTAAAAGACAAAATTGCCGAAATCTTTGACGAACTCGAAAAACAGAAAAAAGAATCAGAAAAAGTTAACATAGCAAAAGCATTTGCGCAGTCTTATCGTTCTAAAAAGGATGAAATTGTAAAAGAACTTGAAGTAGAACACAAAGCTAAGCCGATTGTAAGTACTGTTATAGTTGGCTTAGTGCTGGCCATTATAGTACCAATACTTAATGAGCTTGCTAAGTGGATCTGGTTAACATTTGAGCAGAAAATGAAATAGAGATGGCTTAGGATCAATATCTTGCTTCAAAAAAATTGAAAAATGTCATAGATACATATTACAACAAACATGCAAAAAATGCTTATGTATCACATCTATTAAGCTTAGTATTGGAATCCTCTTGAAATCTGTGATTGACTTTTATCCATATTAACTTGACTCAAATCTATAAAGCTACTATAATTACTCACTCCTATACCAAGTATCAAACATCGAGTAACGATAATCGAGTACCAAGTATCAAGGGACGAATATGACAAAGATAAATGAGAATTTTTTGAAATTACAGGCCGGTTATCTTTTTCCGGAAATCGGCCGAAGAAGAAGGGCCTTTCAAGAGGCTAATCCGGATGCTGATATCATCAGTATGGGTATAGGCGATGTTACCCAGCCGCTTGTTCCGGCCGTCATAGACGCCATGAAAAAAGCCGTTGAAGAAATGGGCAATAGCGAGACCTTTAAAGGCTACGATGATGGCGGGATAGGCTATGAATTTCTAAGAAAAGCAATAAAGGAAAACGACTTTAACTCTCGCGGCGTCGATATCGACATCGATGAAATCGTAATCAGCGATGGAGCAAAGTGCGATACGGGCAATATGCAGGAAGTCTTCGGCCTTGACAACGTAATAGCCGTATCCGACCCCGTCTATCCCGTATATGTGGATACCAACGTTATGTCGGGCAGGACAGGCGGCCCGGCGGGGCAGGGAAGGTACGAGGGAATTGTCTATATGCCCTGCACAGAGCAAAATAATTTTGTACCTGATTTGCCAAAGGAAAAGGTCGATTTGATTTATCTTTGCTTTCCGAATAATCCCACCGGCGGGGTGGCAACAAAAGAACAGTTGAAAAAATGGGTGGATTTTGCACGCGAGCATAAAGCGATAATTCTTTTTGATGCCGCATACGAGGCCTTTATTTCCGAGACGGAGATACCACATTCCATATTCGAGATTGACGGAGCAAAAGAGGTAGCCATCGAGTTTCGCAGCTTTTCCAAAACCGCAGGCTTTACCGGCCTGCGATGCGCATTCACCGTTATCCCCAGGGAGCTAAAGGCCTACACTAACGACGGCAGGGCGGTTGAAGTCGCCCCGATATGGAAAAGACGCCACTGCACAAAGTTCAACGGCGTATCGTATGTCACCCAGGCCGGTGCCGCCGCTGTTTACAGCCCAGAAGGTAAAGAGCAAAACCAGAAAATTATCGATATCTATATGACCAACGCAAGGCTTATCTGCGAGACCCTCAGAAAACTCGGGTTTACTGTTTACGGCGGCCTCAACGCGCCATATATTTGGCTAAAGACCCCCAACGGCGTCGGTTCCTGGGAATTCTTCGATACATTACTCAACAAGGCACACGTTGTAGGCACTCCCGGGGCCGGTTTCGGCTCCGCCGGAGAAGGATTCTTCCGACTCACCGCCTTCGGAACTCCGGACAATGTCAAAGAAGCCCTTCGGCGTTTTGCCGGCATTGTGTAATATAGTGTAGAGTATAGGATTTGTGCAAAATGATTACAGCATATATCGGTCTGGGCAGCAATTTAGGCAACAGACAGGACAACATAAATAGTGCTCTCAGAATGCTCGCGGAAGTTGCAGATATCGAAGTCGCTTGTGTAAGTGAGCCAATCGAGACCAATCCGCTTGCACAGGCCGAGCAGCCTATGTACTTAAACGCCGTTGCAGAACTGCGAACAACTCTAAGCCCGGATGATTTACTCAAAACGCTTGTCAGTATTGAAACATCTCTGGGCAGGAAGCGCCTGGAAAAGTGGTCATCGAGGACAATCGATCTTGACATTTTGTTGTATGGCTCCGAGGTCATAGACAGCCCCCATTTGACCGTACCGCACCCGCAAATGCACCTGCGTTCCTTTGTCCTTGAGGGCCTTGTCGCACTCAACGGCGATTTGCTGCACCCTGTAATAAAAGAATCGTTCAATGAATTATCTCGCCGATTGAACGGCTGCGATTTCGTCCTCAATCACAACTTGCCACAGCTTGTCAGTATAGCCGGCATTATCGGCGTCGGAAAAACCACTCTGGCAAAAAAACTATCCACCCGTCTTGGCTGTCAAATGCTGCCGGAACCTTACGATACCAATCCTTTCCTGCCCGACGTGTACGCCGGGAAACAAGAGCTTGCGTTGGATTCGCAATTATATTTTCTGACAGCCAGAGTTGAGCAGTTAAATAACAGCGTTTTGGAAAAGGGACAAACATATATAAGTGACTACCTCTTTGACAAAGAGCCTATTTACAGCAGACAAACACTGACCCCAGAGCAATTGACCTTGTATAATAAGATTTATCAATCCTCCAACTCTAAATTTGCTTCAGCCGTGCTTGTTATATATCTGCTCTATTCTCCGCAGAATTGCATCGAACGCATTCATAAGAGAAACCTCTCTTATGAGCAGAAAATCGAACTGCAATATCTGGAAAATCTTGAAGCTGAATACAATCAGCTCTTGAAGCATTGGGAAATCTGCCCTGTTATCCGCATAAAAACCTCAGAGCTTGACTACACCAAAAACGACATTATCGACCATCTGTCAGAGCAAATAAAATATTACATTGCTGACAATTCTGCTATTACTAACGCAGCAAAGCAAACTACAATATAACGATGGAAACAGCAGAAACCATACAATCGATTAGAAGTCTGATAAAAGCCGCCCGGGACAGCGGCAAAAATATCGGCCTTGTCCCGACAATGGGGGCGCTCCATGTCGGTCACATTTCATTAATAGAAGCAGCCCGAAAGAAATGTGACTACATCGTAGTCAGCATCTTCGTTAACCCCACCCAGTTTGTTCCCGGCGAGGATTTTGATACATATCCCCGGCCTTTAGAAGACGACCTGGAGATTTGCAAAAAGGCCGGCGTTGATGCTGTATTTGCTCCGTCACCCGAACAAATGTACCCTGAGGAAATTATTACCTGGGTGAAAGTTGGCAAAATAACCGAGACGCTCTGTGGCCAATTCCGCCCCGGTCATTTTCGAGGAGTAACCACTGTCTGCGCAAAGTTATTTAATATCGTTGCACCTGATATCGCGTTCTTCGGACAAAAAGATGCCCAGCAGGCAATAGTTATCAGGCGTATGGTAGCCGATTTAAATATGCCTTTGGAAATTGTCGTATGTCCCACAGTTCGTGAATCCAACGGCCTGGCAGTCAGCAGCAGAAATAAGTACCTGAGCGAACAGCAGAAAAAAGACGCCGCGAATATTTACAAATCCCTCCAGAAGTGTCAACTAATGATTGACGCCGGCGTAAAGGATACCCCGGCGATTATAAACGAGATGCGCAACATATTACTGAAAGTCCCCTCGATAGAGATAGAATACATAAGTATTGTTGACGCCGATACTCTACAAAATATCGACCATATTACAGGCAAAGTCCTCATTGCAGTTGCTGTTAGAATAGGCCCCGCAAGACTAATAGACAACATTATGTTGGACACAGCAAAATAAGGTTGTATAATGACCGCTTATTCATTTTAAGTGGAACAGTAAAAGTAATAAGAATTATGTTTGTAAAGATATTAAAAAGCAAGCTGCACCGTGCAACTGTTACCGATGCGAAGCTACACTACCCCGGCAGTATAGCAATAGCCCCTGCCCTTATGGAAGCCGCGGGAATCCTGCCGTATGAATCTGTTTTGATTGCCGATTTAAACAACGGCAGCCGGCTTGAAACCTATGTCATACCCTCTGAGTCCAATTCCAGGCAGGTTGTAATAATGGGAGCTGCGGCACAGTTGATTAAGCCAAAAGACATCGTAATCATTATGAGTTTCGGCTTTTTTACTCCTGACGAAGCCAAAGAATTTAAACCAAAAGTAGTGGTTCTTGGTGAGAATAATAAAATTAAGGATAATGGATAATATCCGCCCTTCGTCGCTCGGAAGGGATGCAAGCAACGAGCAACGAGAAAAAATAAATGCGTCCTGAGCTTTTCGAGATACCTCTAATACATCTAACCGTAAAAAGCTATGGCCTTATGATGGTTATTGGTTTTCTTGCCGCCGTTTACCTCATTCGACGCCTCAGCCGCGATATTACTCCTGACCCACAGCTCATTACCAACGCCGCCCTTTACTCGTTAATAGGCGGAGTGCTCGGAGCACGGGTATTTTACGTACTTCACCATCTGAGTGATTTCACACAGGATCCCGTGTCCGTGTTTAAGATATGGCACGGTGGCCTTGAGCTGTTAGGAGGTGTGATTTTAGCTGTCACTATCATCATCTTCTATCTCATCTATCATAAGCTACCTATCCGCCGCTATCTTGATATCCTTGCAATCGGTCTGATGCTGGCTCTTGTCTTTGGCAGAATAGGCTGTTTTTTGAACGGCTGCTGCTTTGGTAAGCCAACCGACCTGCCATGGGCCGTTCGTTTCCCGTATAACTCGTTTGCATACCTTAGCCAGATAAACCCGAATTTAGAAAGGAATCGACCTGAGCCTCAGTTGATATTGCCTCAGGATGAATACATAAGCTTTATTGATAAAGATGGACATTGGCACCCCAAGCAATACGAATACCTGACAGATCAGCAAAAAATCGAAGTCACAACAGGTAAATATCGCTGCCTGCCGGTCCACCCGACACAATTATATTCATCAGCCGCAGGCGCCGTTATGTGCCTTATTCTTTTTCTTTTTTGGCGAAGGTCAACAAAAACCGGCTGCACATTCAGCTTGATGTTTATTCTTTATGGTATTACACGGTTTTTTATGGAATTATTGCGCGATGACAATCCGTTTGAATTTGACGGCCTGACAATTTCACAGAATATCAGTATCGCCATGATTATAATCGGAGCGGTATTGATAGTCGTTTTCCAGAAACTTAAACCCAAACCCTCGAAATCCTGACTCTTAAGTCTTTTTTCCCGGGCCTTTTTTATCTTGAACATTTCAAATAATACGCCATACTATATGATAGATAATAACAATCACAAACAGAGCCGCGACTTTGAAGGAGCGGTAATATAAAGAGCAACAATATGGGCCTTTACGACAGAGATTACACTCAGGAAAACTTCCAGTCGGGACAACACCATGCGCCACATATGAGGATACAATTTCCGCGCATTACACCGGTAGTCAAGTGGCTCCTGATAATCAATATAGTGGCATTTCTTTCCGGATATTTAATACCACGATTCGGAGTATTTCTGCTTGATTGGTTCTCCGTGTGGCCGGAAACCTTTGGAACAACTATGCAGATTTGGAGATATATTACATACCAGTTCCTGCATGGCAGCCTGGGACATATCTTCTGGAATATGTTTGTATTGTACTTTTTCGGAACAATGATTGAAAATCTCTGGGGAAGCAGGAAATTTCTTACGTTCTATCTTATATGCGGGATGACAGGAGGAATATTCTACCCAATCCTGGCTCGTATAGGGTGGCTCCCCCTTGCTCATTTAATTGGTGCTTCGGGCTCTATTTTAGGAATGCTTGCCGCGGCCGCAATTTTATTCCCGAGAATGGTTGTTTATATATTCGGTGTATTTCCTCTCAAGATGTACATCCTGGCAATAATTCTTGTGGTTATGAGCCTGTTATCAATACTGCGTCCCGATGTTTCCCCTAATGCAGGCGGCGAGGCCGCGCACCTCGGAGGGATGTGTGCAGGTGCTATCTATGTGCTTTCTGAGAGATGGCGTCAAAGACTAAAAATGAAAGTCCATAAAAATATCTGGGAAAGTAAGATGACAGACCATCGCATCCTGCAGATGGAGGTTGACCGCATCCTGAAAAAAGTACACGACAAGGGAATGCACAGCCTGACATTTAAAGAAAAGAAGATACTCAAACAAGCCACAAAAGCCGAGCAAATGCGAAATAAATTCTAAAGAACCAGACAATATTTATGTAATTGTCATTTGTGAAAAGCCGGTTCCTTACCAAATCAGCCCTTTGCTTAAATTTTGATAGAAATGCCGCTGCCAGACAGACTAAAGCCGAAAAAAACACCACTCTCAAAGGCTAATAATAAAATTATATGCTTGTCGATTCGGTGTTAAATTACTCCCTGCTGAACTTTTCATACTATATACGAGCTTTTTCCTCGCTCAAATAGCGGAATTCACTAAGCACCTTTTCTGCTGTTAATACCGAAATTTATTTTATCAAGTAACTTTTGACCTTCACATTGTGTGCACTTTCGTGTTCACTTGTAGGGTAGGCAGATAGATCATATTTGCCTACCTTTTTTTAGTACACAGATATCGTAAATGATTGTCTTCTACCGGCATTTCTGTGTGATGCAGTCATATACGCAGAATATTGGTCCTATGAAAAGACCAAAGGTGCCATAAGAAGCATACCGGTTGTGTTAAGCAGGCAATGCGAAATAATTCCCAGATATATGTTCTTCTTCCATTGTATGATATATGTTCCCGGCAGCAAATGGAGTATGACAGATTTTAATAATGAGTGTTGTTCGAAGTCTCTTTCGTTGTCCGGAAAATGATTTTCCACGATAGTGTTAACCTCAAAGTTTTACAGAACTGGCTTAAGTAACACCAACGAGCCAATCGCCCGGATTATTATTTACTCATATTTTGTTTGAATTGAATACTAACGACGCCATAGCCGATATCGCCATCCTCTTTTTTCGTTCTATATACCGGATATGTTTTCCCAAACACCTGGACAATTCCACAACCAATATCACCGTATAAAGGGCTTGTCCTACGTACAGGATACTTTTGGCCGTGTACCTCAATAACGCCGTAGCCGAGATCGCCTTCGTCTTTCTTCACTCTAAAAACGGTATGAAGCGCCATAGTTCCTTCCCACTCTCGCCACTTATAAAAACACCACTTCCCAACATCTCACTGTTCCTATAATTGTTTATAAAGGCTTCGAAGGTATATGTCAAAAGGAAAAGTGTGAACATTTATATTTTTTTATTACCCGGCCAGTTAGCAAAATAATACTTGCTTGTTCATAACAGATTTAAAATAAATAGAACATCTGCTTAGCAGAGGGGGGATAAATAACAAATCCTGGTGAAAAAAGAAGTGAAAGGCGAGTGGTACAATTTCTTACAATTGAAGAGTAGCGGCAGTTGTGGTGCTGGCTTTAAGTGGATAAGTTCTGCTCGATGCTGTCTGCTCCGTTATGCTGTTCATAATGACAAAATACGGCAAAATAAGATCATTATGGACGACGGTTATGTGGTTTCTGATTAAAGGTGATTAAAACAAAACACACCTCAATCACGAACACCTGTTGTTCCCATGTATCACGCTAATAAATTAGCGTTCATTTCCTCGGCGAGGAGCACAAAATAAAATAAACAGCAGAATATCAGTATTATCAAAGCTTTTTCACTATCTTCTTTTTAGGTTAACGTCTACCGTCAAGCGTTTTTTGCTCCTGTGTCAGCCTGCCGCCACCGAGCAAACCTCAAGTTGGTCACGACCCTTCGGACAACTGACAATATATATTATAACGGTTGTCGTTTATCAGGCAATCGGGGAATGACTGATTTATCTATCAGGTGAATTACTACATTCGGTATAGGGAAATACCTTATATGCTCTGTACACTGTGTTGGGATTAAGATAGCTTGTCGCAAAGGAAGTTTTGAGAGCTATTCTGCGCCGCACCAAAGTCGGGCAGTATTGTCTTCCTTATCGAGCCAGTCGGCCCGGCCATCGAAGAAAAGATTGTTACAGCCTTTGCCGCGGTGTCGATTTTGAGCGACCCGCCGGGTGAGATTACTACCCTTGGTGGTTTCTTCCGAGGCTGGTAAATGTGTTCTCGACCAAACATCCAAATAGTTGAACCTGGACAAAATGTCAAGCTGATTTCTGTCTCGCACAACAGGACGCCATTCTCCTGCTGAATTATCCGCCATATAAATCCGCTGCGCCGGGTGCTTAACACTGTCGAGCTTAGTCGGCTCATCTTTTTGGTTCCCCTGGTCGCTGCCTGAAAAAGGATTATCCATGTCCCAAGCATTAACTACATAATCCACCGTCTGTTCGCTATTCTGCTGGCCATATTGGCCTATTCCGTTACGTGGGAAAGAAGGGCACTGATAAACATCAACTTCACGATAATCATCGATTTTTCTATATTCCTGGCCTAAATACGGGATGAATTCCAATATCCATTTCACTTCATGGTCTAATGCACGTGGAATATAATCATCGTTATCCAATGCGTAGGCGTGCATGGCAAGGCCCAGTTGTCTGAGACTGTTCAGGCAATAAACCGTCCTGGCCTGTTTCCTCACACGCTGAAGTGCCGGCATCAATATCCCCATCAGCAGAGCAATAATTGCAATTACCACTAAAAGTTCTATTAGCGTAAAGGCTTGTCGCTTGTGCATGTTCATACCACCTTACATTAAAAAAGTGTTGTACAAATTCACCCTCTTCATTATACACATTCTTAGCTTAAAATCAAAACAAAACATTATGACGGGTCGAAGATGATAAAGTATGAAAATGAGATATGATATTATACTTTTTTCTTTCTTTTTTCTAAAAGATTCCTCAACCTTTCGCGGTATTTCCTCGGAGTCCAGGACAAGAGTTTGCGCTGAAACAGGAGTCTCAATCCCAAAATTTCCAATCCAATAAGTGCCAGCCACGATCCGGGTGAAAACGGTGTTAGGGCCGCTATTACGCCGAGGATAATTAACACTATGCCGAGAATGATTCTAAGAATTCTTCGCATGTGCCCTCTTACAATTCCGTGTCTCTCAGGATCCAAAGAGTCCGTATCAATCAGTCCAAGTCCGTCGGTGTTCTAAAAGAAAATTGAATCTGCGAATACATCCTGAAATTCCGGCTCATGGGCGATTTCAATGTATTCAATCTTTTTGGCTAATTCACGCGCCTTGTCCCTGTATTTCTGACTAACAAGGGCCATCCTTGCACCGGAGGAGGCGGCGTTGCCGACAAAAACAATCCGTTCAAGGGGAACGAAAGGCAATAGACCTATCCGCAATGCACTTTCCTTTCGGATATAATTTCCAAACGCGCCGGCCAAAAGGATCCGTTGTATATCTTTATCTTCAAGGCCGATTCTATTCTGTAAAAGTTTGATGCCTGCTCTTATGGCGGCCTTAGCTAATTGAGTTTCGCGGATGTCCTTTTGCCTCAGGAATATTTTGCCAGCACTGTCGTTCTCTGATAGAACAAAAGCCGGCTCACCTTGCTGCTCAGAAATACGAGATAAAATAGCAGGTGAGACCTTTCCCTTGAGATTTGCCGGTTCGACAAACCGTCCTGTTAAATCGATAATGCCGAGTTCCAGCAATACCGCCACTGCATCAATAAGGCCTGAGCCGCATATCGAGCGGGCAGGGCAGTTTCCTATCACTTCTAAATCTATATCATCTTCATTTACAACAACAGCTTCTATAGCGCCTTCGGCCGCTCTGCTTCCGCAGGTTATACGTGCCCCCTCAAGGGCCGGCCCGGCCGCACAACTGGCAGCATAAAGTTTGTCCTTTGTGCCGAGAACAAGCTCTCCGTTTGTGCCGATATCGACCACAAGTGTCATTTCTTCCGCCGAATCAATATCGACCGCAAGTGCAACAGCCGTAGTATCCGAACCGACAAAGCCGGCTATATTCTCAACGGTGTGGATTTTGCCGGCTGGATTCATTGCTATATGAAGTTTCCAGGCAGGTAAATCATGCGCTTCGAGCGAAAATGCCTTGTAAGGTGCCTGGCCGAGTTGGCTTATAGGCAATTCAAGGAAGATGTGATTCATAGTCGTATTGCCAACCACACACATTTCATATATGAAATGTGCATTAACGCCTGTCTTGCTACAGAGTTTCGTTGCCAGGTCATTTACACAGTCTATTATGACTCCATGTAATTCAGCTAATTTCTCTTCGTTATGAGCGTATGAAATCCTGCTTATGACATCATCACCGTATCTGCTTTGCGGGTTGAGAGATGCTTCTGTAGCGAGACATTGTCCGTCAATCATATTAATTAGCTTGGCAACAACGGAGGTTGTGCCGATATCAACGGCAATTCCGAATATCTTATCCGGTGAAGAAATTTTCAAATAATTCTCATATATATCTGCGGCCCCATCAATATCCGTTTCGATACCATGGGCTAAATATTTATGCTCGAAGAATCTGGAATCGCCGGGAATTGTTACTGTAAGGTCGCTTTTAATACGGTACTGACAAGCGAGAACCTCTTGCCCGCTCGGCTCAAGTTTTATCAAACACTTTTTACAAGTACCTATACCACCGCAAAAAGTATTCAGAATTATACCCGCCTTGCCCGCAGCTTCCATAACGGTTGCACCTGAATGAATGGAAATTTTCTTGCCGTCGGGTTTGAAAGATATTGTGAAGTGCTTCATCTTTGCATCTCGTATCCGTCTACCGGAAGCAGATGTTTAATCGTTATATCTGTTACCTGCTTGCGAGATACTGCGACGAGATACATTTTATCGCTATTGCTTAGCTGATTTTATGCCTGATTTTCCACTTGGCACGTCTCTTTTTACTACCAATTTTACGCCTTCGTCTTGGTTTTGCCATTTATTTCTCCACAAACATACGAAATTTGTTTATTGCAAAAACTTTTAACCTATTGCAATATATGATATTATAAATGAGCATGGAAGTAAAAAAATAAAAATAAAAAACGCAATCAATAAGTTTGATGTTCAAGCAACCCAAAAAGGTCGAGGCCCGGCGGGTTTTTCGGCAAATTTAGGCGGAGTAAAAAAATGATACAATGCAAAGATTGTGAATTATATCAGAGTGGTCCTGACGGCAAAAGGGCATTCAAATGTGACCCATTTACTAATATCAAAGAGCCGGAATGTATAGCCAAATGGCAGCTTATCCGCCTTGATATGCTGTTAGCCAGCTATCAGGGAATGCTAAAGTGGTATGGGAAAATGGCGCCGCTTCAGGATAAAATCATCCAATTCATGCAGCGAGAGATTAATGAGCTTGACGAATCTGATAGCTGGAAACTCGACGATGACGAGCCGGAGGAGGAAGAGGACATCTAAGTCCTACAGAAGCCGGACAATTGATGCGTTTGTCCTTATTATCGGCATCACCAATACAGGTGTTTTGTTAATTAAAACGGATCAAATGTTCCAATTATAAGACCAGAAATTATTGTCCGGATGTCGATTTTTGTGGAATTTTGCAATAAATTGGCCGCCCAGGCCGTCTTTAATTATGTAAAAAATGCTTAAATATGGTAAACAGCGATGATTTAGCCCAGTTAATAATCGGCTGCAAAAACGGTGATTCTAAGTGTTTTTCGCAGGTAGTCGATACATATGCAAGTCGATGTTACGGTTATTTTTATCGTTTAACGGGCAATAAAGACCTCAGCGACGAGTTGTTAAGTGAGCTTTTTGTCAAGTTAGTTGAGAAAATTTCTTCTTATAAAGGTGGCTCTTTCGAAGGCTGGTTGTTTAGAGTGGCGTCGAATATTTTCCACGATTATTTAAGGAGCAAGCAGAGACAGAAAAAGTTGCTCGATGTCCACAAAGAACAAATTGAATCAGAAATTGTAGAACCCAAAAAATCGGGCAACGAGCAAATTGACATATTACAAATACAGCTTAAAAGGATGGACGCCGATACGAGAGAGTTGATAATGTTACGTTTTTATTCACAATTGAGCTTTAAGGAAATAGCGAAGTTGCGGTCCGAACCGATTGGGACGACTTTGGCAAAGCTGCATCGAGGGCTGAAAAAACTTCGAGAGTTAATGAAGTAATGATGTTATAAATGGAGCAACAATATTATGAACAGTCAAAACGATGAAAATTTGAAAGAACTGTTCGAGAGATTCCTTAGTCCCGAGCAGGCAGAAAGCGGCGTTGAGGATATCCAAAAGGGTGAGCAAATCCTCCGTGAACACCCTGCGCCCGAGCCTGATAGTATGCTTATAGCCAATATAAAGGCTGAAATCGCTATGCGTCTGCCGGCCAAAAGAACAAATGTCTTTACGAAGATAGCTTACAGGGCGGTTTATGCTGCGGCGGCAATTTTAATTATATCAGCGATAAGCCTCAGTTT
>CAZIAN010000013.1:24700-26803 GCA_964537355.1 uncultured Pirellulales bacterium
AGATAAAAATAGTGAACCAACACCGAGGCAATATGGCTCAATAATGCCAACATCAATTTGGGAAAGCGACGATATTACTACCGATGATGAGGACCTGGCAATTTACACTATTGAAATCGAACAGATTGAGGATGA
Source organism: uncultured Pirellulales bacterium (assembly GCA_964537355.1). Lineage (GTDB taxonomy): Bacteria > Planctomycetota > Phycisphaerae > Sedimentisphaerales > Anaerobacaceae > NIOZ-UU13. Next base: position 24,836 of record CAZIAN010000013.1, read on the forward strand.
GCTTCTGGCCTTACAGTCGAGCGAAGACATCGGCGACAACGACAGCAGTTTATCTGAATTGGAGATGGAACTCGTAGCAATTAATAATGATTTCTGGAAGGAGTAAAAAAATGGAGTTACGTCGTGGAATTATTTTAATTCTGGTAATGGCGACAATGGCAACATTAACCATTCTGCCTTGCTCTTCTCAAGAGAAAAAGGCCGACGGAGATATCTGGATTGAGGATGAACCAAGAGGGCCCGGTGGAGGACCAGGACGAGGAGGGCCTGGACGAGTAGGGCGAGGCCCAGGAAGGTACAGAACGTCAGAAGAGGAAATTGACCACTTTTTGAATGATTTGAAAGAAAGCAACCCGGCAAAAGCAAAAGAGTTGGCAATCCTGCGTGAAAAAGAACCAGAGAAGTTCAGAGATGAGCTTAGAAAATCCATCCGTGAACAGTTTTCTAAACGCATAGAGTCCTGGAGAAACAGGTGGCGTGCAGAGTTTCTCGAATGGCTTGGAAAGGCTGTGCCTAAAGTAGCACGAGATTTGACTAAGTTAAAAGACACAGATCCGGATCTTTATGCGAAGAAGTATGAGATTATCAGGGAGAAATATAGGCGTATTTTTGATGAATCAAAAAGAAATCCCGACTTGGCCGAAGTTCTTATAGCAGAACTGGAGTTGGAAAAAAGGCAGGAATTGCTGGTCAAGGAAATCAAAGCCACAAAAAGTGAAAAAGAAAAGCAGAAATTAACATCTCAGTTGGAAGAAGTAGTCGGCAACAAGTACGACCTGATCATAACAAAAAAGATAATTGCATATGAATTCCTGCTTAAAAGGGTTGAGGAGCTGCAAAAAGAGCTCAATAGAAATAGAGAAGAGATTGACAAGTGGAAAGATGAAAAAATCAAGGCCCAGAACGTAAAAGTGCGTGTAGATGAACTAACCAAACAATCTCGACCTCGAAAATTCCCATGGCGATAAGTAATTTTAAGTCCGTAACGTAATGTTTTGATTTTCTGTATCCTGGCTTCTGATTTATGTCTTTTTCTATCCGCTGTATCCGAACAAATACACCATGTATCCAGCATATCCACATAGCAGCAGTGTGCCGCTTATTCGTCCGATAACGTTTTTGCCGAGAATGACCGCCAAGGCAAAGGCGACGCTGACGCTAATCATAATCCAGTAATCGGCCCCTCCAGCGAACCGTTGCTCTATATCAAACGGCCTGACTATGCCCGAAACACCGACAACAAGAAGTATATTGAAGATATTGGACCCAACGAGATTGCCGACAGAAATATCATGATGCCCTTTAACCGCCGCTGCCACGCAGGTTACAAGCTCCGGAAGAGATGTTCCGAATGCGATGATAGTCAGAGCTATAACGCTCTTGCTCAGGCCGATTTCCGTTCCGATAAAAACGGCCCCCTCCACTGCCATCTTGGCGCCAACAGCCAGCCCAATTAATCCAATTACGATAAAGAGCACATTTTTTATTCCATCTCCGCTCTTTATTCCATCTCCGCTTGCTCGTGTGATCATTTCCGAATCGCCCACATTCTCTGCTGCTAATCTGTTCAATTGGGCTTGTTTATTCCTGTTTTGTACGCTTTCTTTCTGTGCCAGAATGACGGTTATCAGAATCAACACCGCAAATACTGCTAATAAAGCAAAGGCTTCCAGCCGGGATAAATGTGAATCGGACAGAAAAGGCCACAATAGCAGCCCCATAATAATCATCACGGGTATCTCACGTCGAAGCGTTTGCCTTTTGACAATAAGAGGCCGAATAAGGGCCACCAGACCGCCCACAAGAGCCAGATTCGCAATGTTTGAGCCGAAAACATTGCCGATAGCTATATTTCCACCTTCGCCAGATTCGATGGTTTCAATGCCAGAAAGATCAGTTAATGTTGTAACGTCATCGGCTTTTCTAAGAACACCGGCTATACTCGCTGCTAATTCAGGCGCTGATGTA
>CAZIAN010000014.1:0-26342 GCA_964537355.1 uncultured Pirellulales bacterium
CCGAGGGCCGCCATTTCGTGCGCAAATACCACATCTGCATGGTCAGGATGGTCGTGGCTGATAAATGCCATATCGACTTGTCTTGCGATACTCCGCAACTGTGCTTTCGTCATAGTAACCTTGCGATACCCGTGACAAACATCGAAAGCAAACGCATGGTTGGGTGTTTTTACGACAAAAGTAAAATTGTAGAACTTCCAGATTCTGGCGCCTCTGTCTGGGTGTCCGGTGGATTGCAGGTGTGCCAATCCAACTTGCATTCGCTTCTGAAAATAATCGGCTATGACATCCAGAACAGGTGCTTCGCCGAGGTGAATGGGATCGTCCATCGCTGCAAGTGCCTGAATTCGGATGTACGGGGGATCCACTTCCGGCCGGTGCGCTCGCAGCGTTTTATCCACCCATTTCAGTGTTTCGGCGGCCCAGCGGTTACGTAGCTCAATGATATGCGACGGTATTGCCGGATACCGGATAAAGGGATCGAGCAGTCCATCTTCCAGTGTTTCCTGGCCGTACTTATTCTGGGCTTGGGAAACGATCGGCATGCATAAAATAATTGTTAGTATGAGATACTGCGCATTACGGTTCATCATGATATAGTCTCTCTTTCTGGATTTCTAATTACACTGCGTTTCAGAAACCTGTTTGTCTCCGATGTATTTGTAAACGATTATAATTCAATTTCAGTGACTTCGATATACTCGATATAAGACAAATTGGCAAGCAAGCTAACAGCTCGTTACTCCTTATCTACTCATGTCCCACGGATTCGAACACATACTCGTCCAGTGGGAATTTGAGAGGTCTCTACGACTCCATATCTGGTATTTTGTGTGGTGAGTGAGAGACTTGGCAACCGTCAGAGTGGTTTCTTGAAGTAGAAGATGGTTTTGGTAGTGGTTCCTGATTCGATGATGTTTCCAACCGAGACCATCTCCCATCCTTCTCGTCCCAATTTGTTGATTTTTCTTGCCAATTCAGCCTTTGGCGTCTCACCTATCATATTTGTGATTGCAAGGTGTTGCCACCCAGTGGTGGATGGCTCACTTTCATCCCGATTTACTTCCCGGGCCAATACTCGCACTGTAATTATTGTGCAAAGAATAATGATCATAACCGTGAGCAGTATTTTAAATTTGCCCTTATCTGTGCTTTCCATTTCTTGCCTCCATTATTTGAGTGTTTGGTCGGTTACTGGATAATGTCATGTAACGGTATATTACTATAAATGGAACAGGTCGGCAAGAAAGCTTGAAGGAGAGCAATAGACTTAAATAGTAGTTCTGATTGATCAATTTACTTTCATCCGTTTCCTTAATCCGATAAGAATAAAAATATCTTTGTTTTTTATTCAAATATTTGAGGTTTTGTCCTTCTATCAATCACAAAATTTGACATTCGTGGAGACATTTTGGATACATAATGTCACCTGGAAATCAGGGTATTTTCCAGCTTTTGAAAGAGGTGACATTAAGAAGAATTCTGACATTTTGCAGTGTTATGATACATCATTTTTCAGAGATAAAAGTCAGATCTATATAACAAATTTCTGGAGATAATTGATATTCCCTCTATGGATCGAGGCATTTGAAAGATACGCTTCTCTTGATATCGCAGGACATTTTACTCGGGTGCAGAGTTAGGCTCCAGTGGTTCGGGTCTCGTCGGCTCATACCTTCTGCGATCGGGCCTTTCCGGATCAAATCTGCCCGGGCCTGGTCTGCCGGGACCAAATCTCCCAGGGCCCGGCCCGCCTGGTCTACCCGGCCCTGGGCCACCCGGACCAAATCTACCCGGACCTCTTCTTCTGGATTTAAAATCATTTTCCCAGTGCTCATACTGTTCAGGAGAGAGAACTTCTTTCATTTCCAGGCTAACTCTTTGAAACTCAGCTTCGGCCTTCTCTCTGGACTCGTCAAATATGGTGCGCATTGTTTCACGGCTTCTTCCCAGAATATCCTCCACTTTTTCGACCTGTTCGTGGGTTAAATCATACCTGCTTTGTATGTCCTCAACAATGTCTGGTAGCGGAGGGCGGGGTCCACGAATTATTACCCTATCCTTCAGCCGCAACAAAGTCGCACCGGAACCTATGACAATACCACAAGATAGAATGATTATTCCTGCTATTATTTGCAGATATATCTGTTTGCGACGATGTGACAGGCGCTTTTTGCCGGAAGGAGCAATTGATGCTGTGGATTCATTTACCATAACCTTATCTCCTGTAAGGGAGTAAAGAACTGCATGAGAGGACTTGCTATAAATTTCCAGGCGCCAATAGAGAAGTAACCAACCACTGACGCGGCAACAGCCGAAGCTGTTGCAAAAAGTTCAAAAACGGTAAAGCTGAATGTCTCCGTTTCCTCGGCTCTAATCTGCCGCAGTACCTGGCCGGTGACATCGAACCGGGGCGTTTCTTCTTCTCGGGCCTGACGAGCTAATTTTTCAATACGTTCTAATGCATCCATCCTAATTTCTCCAAAAGGTTTTCCCTTTCAGCAATTGTTTTTAATTTTTTTCTGGCTCTAAGAGCACGCATCTTAACCATCGCCCGGTTCCATCCCATTTGCTCTGCGATTTCCCTTGTGCTATGCTGCTCAAAGTACATAAGTGTCAAAACCAAACGATCGGCTCGCGGGAGCCGGGCTAAAAGCGAATGCAGCAGATCTGCCGCTACTGATGAGTCAACTGCATCCGCATCTTTTTTTTCGATAATATCGAAATCTACCAGCGGTAAAAGAGCTTTTGTCTTCGCCTGTTCCTTCCAGAACCTGTATCCCACACGTGTACCAATTTTTCGGAGCCAGTGAAGAAACGGCGCCCGGCCACGGTAACTGTTCAAACTGAAGTATGCTTCCACAAAGACCTCTTGAACAAGTTCTTCACACACAGCCGGATTTCTACTAAAACGCCACATAAGCCTTGTTATCTGTATCTCATACCGCCGGACCAACCTCTCATAGGAGTCCTTGTCGCCACCTAAGCAAGCCTCTATGTCCTTCCGATCGGTGCTTTCCACAGTGTATATTCTACCGAATTCTTGTCTTTGTGTCAAATCACAGGCAAGCCAAGGTACCCAAAAAATCTTAGCCTGTAGTCATCATCCTGACTATAATGCCACCCTCGGAAGTATAGCTGCAAAAGCATGAAGCCCACCAGACTGCTGTCTATCTAAAACATATTCTTATTGTTCCCGACGATTGAGAGCTGCAATTTCGCTGAACGGTCTTGTACCCAAGAGAATCCTGAAACCCAATCACAGCAAGCACAGCTTTTATCAAATATCACCTACAGTCTTCGACTTATATTCATAATAACAAATATTCTCACTCTTATAGTGAATAAAAATAAGCTTTGGTAACAGAAAAAATCTTTTCTTAATTTAAAATAATGACATATTCCCTTCAAAAGGGAGCCTCAGGCCTTGATCTATCCATGAATTGAACCTGAAAAAAGTAAAAATAATTCACAAGTCTGTTACCAATTACGAATCCGAGCCACTAACGAGATGGAAGGGCTTAATATAAAAAGCCCACGAAACAAGACTTCTTGAATTAGCAGTGAGAAGCAGGGGTCAGAAGAATGAATTGAGACCCAAAAGAGCAGCTTTGAGGAGATCAAATAATTGATGGTTTATAAGCTATCAGAAATAAAGGTGCAATAAATCTTCATATGAGAACGTCTTTATACAGCATCTGAACAGAGTTTTACAAGATCAAAGAGCAAAGAACGGAAAGATGTTATGGGCAGGATTCAACAAAGAAAATTGGTAAGTTTCAATTTTGCTCAGGTTGATTTGGCGTTGAACCGGCATCTTCAGGATGATGGCTGTTGTTATTATTGCATGTATTATGCTCGAATGTTTATGAATTAGAAGAATTGTTCTTCTTAACATTCAGCAAAATTATTTTCAAATGAAAGGAGTTTCGAAATGTTGACAAGAAAGACTACTTTAGGCGTTGTAGCAGTATCGATTGTGGGGCTGTTTTTGGTAAGCCAATCGCTATCTCAGCCACAACAGCGAGGACAACGCGGAGGCGCACAGGGTATGCAGCGTCCACAGAGGCAGGGCGGACAGTTTGATCCGGAGCGAATGCGCCAAATGATGGATCAGCGTATGAAGGAGATGTTTGGGGCCACGGACCAGGAGTGGAAAATCCTCGGACCTCGTGTTACGAAAGTCCAAGAACTCAGCCGAGAAGTCGGAGGCGGCGGTCGCGGAGGAATGATGTTTGGCGCTATGGGCGGACGACGCGGCGGCCCGCAAGGCGGCCCACAGGGCGGCGCACAAGGCGGTCCGCAGGCTGGCCAGCCTGGTGGAAGACAGGGCATGCCCGGCAGACAGCAGACAGAGGTTGAAAAAGCTTCAGAGCAATTACGTACTTTGCTCGAGAATACCTCAGCAAGTCCTGATCAAATCAAGAATCAGCTCACTGTGCTGCGTGCAACCAAAGAAAAGGCCAAACAGCAGCTTGCAGTAGCACAACAGGAATTGCGTCAAGTAATCACACTGCGTCAGGAAGCTCAATGCGTAATGATGGGCATATTAGACTAAGACCGGACAGAGATCATGAATGTACTTGTTGACAGAATGGTTGAACAGGGATTGATTGACGACAGCGCGGCCCGGGGCGTACTTGGATTGCTTGCCAAAGGTGAGCTTCCTACCCGGGCCCTTTTGGCTTCCGGCCTTGCCGAGGATACGCTGCTTCGTTTCCTGTCGCGCGAGTTCCAATGTACCTATGTGGAACTCGATAAATGTTCATTTTCAAAGGAGTTTCTCGCCCAGTTTCCTGCTCGCGTTCTTCTGGACAAGCACGTTATCCCTCTTGATGGAAGTAACGGAGATCTTCTTGCCGTCATGAGTAATCCGTTCGACACATCTGCCATCGATGAGTTGCGTTTAGCGACCGGAAGAGATTTTCAGATTGCTTTAGCTCCGTTGGCCGACATTGATGAATGCATCAAGCAATACTTAGGTGTCGGAGCTGATACAGTCCAGTCAATGATTTCAGAAGCCGGAGAAAACGGTTTCCAGGTCATCGATACGGACTCCGATGGGGATATGGATTTGACCGAGGCCGCTGAAGGAGCTTCAATCATCCGGTTTGTCAATCAGGTCCTCACCGAGGCCATCGGTTTGCGGGCTACTGACGTACATATTGAGCCCTTCGAAAATACTCTGCGCGTTCGGTACCGTATTGACGGTGTCCTTCAGGAAGCTTCTGTGGCCTCTGAGGTAAAACAGTTCCAGGCAGCAATAGTCTCGCGACTTAAAATATTGAGTAAACTTGACATTGCTGAAAAGCGTGTCCCACAGGACGGACGTATCAAGATTCGTATCGCAGACCATGAGATTGATGTCCGTGTATCCGTAATCCCAATGCTTTATGGAGAGGCGGTCGTGCTGCGTTTGCTCGACCGCTCTTCTATCCTGCTGGGCATGGACAAGCTCGGTATGTCTGAGAGGGACCTTGATCTTACAAAGATGATTCTCGAACGACCTCATGGAATCATCCTGGTAACCGGGCCAACGGGAAGCGGCAAGACTACATCGTTATATGCGGCGCTTTCACAAATCAATGATGTGCAGCGAAAAATCATCACTATCGAGGACCCCATCGAGTACCAGCTTCACGGGATTAATCAAATACAGATCTCGCGTAAAGCCGGTCTGACTTTTGCCAGCGGGTTGCGTTCGATTCTTCGGCACGACCCTGATGTAGTCCTGATTGGTGAGATTCGCGATGCCGAGACGGCGGAGATCGCCATACAAGCTTCTTTGACGGGTCACCTGGTTTTTTCAACACTCCACACCAATGATGCGCCAACCGCGTTGACCCGTCTTGTGGACATGGGTATCGAGCCGTACCTGGTTGCCTCATCGCTGGAGGCTGTTGCTGCACAGCGATTAGTGCGAGTGATTTGTCCCCACTGCAAAGAGCGACTCACAACCAGCGAAGCAACGGCGCTCAGACAACGCTTCGGCAAGAAACTTCCCGATGTACTCTATAAAGGAAAGGGCTGTAAAAACTGTCAGGAAACCGGTTACCATGGGCGCATAGGGATTTTTGAAATGATGCTTGTAACCGACGACATTCGTTCGCTCATCATTGAAAATGCCTCGGCTCGTGACCTTCGCCGTGTAGCGGCTAAGCAGGGTACGACGAGTCTCCGCGAAGACGGATTCCGCCATGTCTTCGAAGGACGGACTACTGTTGAAGAGGTACTCAGAGTAACCAAGGACGATACATTCCAAGAAAACTCTGTTTCGGACAATACAGCCAAAAGGTAAGGGCAAAGAATGGCAACATTTGCATACAAGGCGATAGACTTAAATGGACAGCAGGTAGCTGATAAGATTGTGGCTGCGGACAGGTCTGTCGCAATTGAGCAGCTTTTCGGAAAGAACCTTAATCCGGTTTCCGTCGAGAGACTCGAAGAAGGGCAACAAGGAGGACTATTCCATCGAATCGGCGGTGTTTCCAAGCGTGAAATCGATGCCTTTACTCGCCAGTTAGCCAATCTTTTAGCTGCGGGCGTTCCTATGAGTCGGGCACTGAGCATTCTCAGTCGTGAGGCGACACGAGTGGGGCCTAAAAGACTCTGGGCAGTCATACACGACCAGGTGGCCGGCGGTATGTCACTGGGCGACTCCCTGAGCCTTCATCCACGAGTCTTTTCGCCCATATATGTGGCAATGGTTCGGGCAGGCGAAACCGGTGGTTTTCTCGAAATTGTACTCGAACAGATTGCTACGTTCCGGTCGCGCGAAGCCGACTTAAAGGGCCGAGTCAAAGGGGCCTTGATATATCCGATTATTCTGGCTGTGCTTGCCGCCGGAATTATAGTGTTTCTTCTGACTTTCTTTATACCGCGTTTTTCGCAAATGTTTGCCGAGTTTGGCGGCTCGCTACCGGCATTGACCCGGTATATTGTTGTGGCCAGCAAGATTCTCGTAAGATATTGGCTTGCCTTCGTTCTTAGTATTGTTTTAGTTTTCTTTGCTATTCAGCGCATGATGAGTAAGGAGGAAGGACGCCGCACCCTGGAAAGTTTTGTGCTTCGCTTACCGATGTTCGGCACAGGCATGGCTCGATTCGCACTTGTGCGGTTCTGCCGTATGCTTGGCACTCTCGTCGGCGCCGGTGTACCTCTCATAGCTTCGCTGCGTGTGGCGAAAGAGGCAATTGGCAATCAAGTCCTCGCTGACACAGTCGGCAGTGCCATCGAGAGCGTTCAAAAGGGACATCCGCTGGCTCGCAGTCTTGAAAAATGCCGCCTTTTATTTCCTGCGGCAGTGATTGAAATGATCTCCGTAGCCGAGGAAAGCGGAAGACTGGACCAGGAACTTAACCGGTTAGCAACAGCATATGAGGAGGAGCTGGATCGTAACTTAAAGATGATGGTCACCCTGATCGAACCGGCATTGCTTTTTCTTATGGCGGTCCTGGTCGGTACTGTCGTAATCGGAATGCTTCTGCCTATCTTCAGTCTGCAGGAGCTGATTCGCTAAGACAAGGAGAAAGTGTGTAGTGGATGCTTCTCGTATTACTTGTAGAGATAAGAAGCAGTAAGGAATTGTAGAATTGGGAATTAAAATATGAAATCAGAAATTAATAAAAACCATAAGCGTGTAAGACGTCAGCAATATTGCAGAGGCGTTTTGGGCTTCACACTAATCGAACTGATGCTGGTAATGGTCATTCTGGCCGTGATGGCCGCCATTGTTTTGCCAAAATTCACAGGGCGTTCTCAGCAAGCCAAAGTTACAGCGGCAAAGACTCAGATTGCCCAGATGGAAGTGGCTCTCGATGCCTTTGAAATAGATATCAGCCGCTATCCCACTACCGCTGAAGGTCTCAAGGCTCTGGTTGAGAAACCCGCCTCTGATTCCACTGAATGGCAGCAGCCCTACCTCAAGCGTGATATACCCAAGGACCCGTGGGGTAATGACTACATTTACCGGTATCCAGGCCAATACAATGAAAATGGCTACGATTTATATTCACTTGGTCCGGACCGTAAGCTGGGTGGCGACGATGATATCACGAATTGGTCGAAAGAGGTTAAATAGGTAATTTACGGGATTTCCGAAAAGTTGGTTAGGTCAAATATATGCCGAAGCAATTGTGACGCTTTTTCGGCAAGGAGAAATACGTGACAGCATACAAGAAACAACAGAATAGAAACTGGGGCTTTACGCTCCTGGAGCTTATTCTTGTGATGGTCATCCTATCGACCGTTTTGGCGATGGCAGCACCATCTCTGCGAGGTTTCTTTGGTTCGCGCAAGACGCATGATACGGCCACACAGATTCTTGCGCTAACTCAGTATGCCCGCTCTCAAGCAATCAGCGAGGGAATCATTTACCGGCTCAACTTCGATACGGCCGAACGCACCTACTGGCTGACCGCTCAGAAGTCGGGGACTTTCGAGATGCTCGGTACCGAGTTCGGACAGATATTCACTCTACCGAGTGACATAGTACTGGAGTTGAAAGGGGCCGAAGAAAAGGGTGATGAGATATTCCTTATCTTTACGCCGCAAGGCACTGTAACTGCCGGGACCATCCGGCTGATTGACCGACGGGGATTGACTCTTGAGGTGACGTGCCCGACGGTAACGGAATCATTTTATATTATTGAACGTGGATATAATAATGGCGAATACATGTCCAATCAGAACCGTTGAAAGATACGTTCGTTTCGGTGGTTTCACCTTTATAGAACTACTTGTTACGATTGTACTAATTGGCATTATTATGCCCGTGGCCATGCGGAGCATAGGCCTTTGTACGCGGTTGGGCGGGCACTCGCGAAGGCAAATAGAAGCAGCGTCGCTGGCTCGCACAAAATTGACCGAATTAACCAGTTCTCAAGACTGGAAAACCAGTGAGAAAAGAGGCGATTTCGGTTCTGACTGGCCTGGTTATCAATGGACCGCAGCAGTATCCAACTGGACTGATTCGGTAGTGAGCCAGCTTGATCTGACAGTAACGTGGCAGTCTCAGGGCCAACAACGTTCGTTAACCTTGAGCACGCTGGTTTATCCGGAGGACGAATGAGATGGCCGGTCATTTAGGAAAATACAAAGCCTTTACTCTGCTTGAGCTGCTGGTGGCCATGGTATTGATGGTGGTTATAGCTTCCTGTTTATACACGGCTTTGTACACCGCTTTTAGAGCAAAGCGCAGCGCCATGTCGGCCGTAGAGCCCACTTCCCTGGCTATCAATGCTATCGAGCTTATTAAGCAAGATACTTATGGCGTTCTGCCGGCGGGCGGCATCCTGGCCGGCTCATTTCTCGGGACTGATTCTTTGGGCGTTAACGGGGTAAATGCCGATAGTCTCGAGTTTTATACTACCCAGATATATTCAGAGAACGACCATCCTGTTGGTGGTTTGGGGAAAGTTGAGTTGGTTTTGGAAGAAGATACAGACTATGACAGAGAGAATTATCGACTCGTCCGCAGGATAACAACGAATCTGCTGTCTCCGAGGGCGATAGACCCTGAGGAGCAAGTTCTCTGCCGTAATGTGAAGTCTTTGAACCTTCGATACTTCGATGGAGATGACTGGCTGGATGAATGGGATTCGACCGCCGATGCAAACAGCCTTCCTTTGGCGATGGAGATCGATATTCAAGTCTTGTACAATACAACAAGCTCTAATAAGGAACCCCAGATACGTCGGCTCACCCAAAGTTTCGCTTTGCCTTGTGGAGGAGCTGCGCAAGAAGAGAGTGAATCGGAGAATGGCGGTGCGGGTTTAGGCGGGAGTTAGTAAATTCAATGAGAGAATTTATATATAGACATTCAGGGCACATTCATAAAACTGACGGCACAATCCTTATAGTCACGATCTGGGTTGTTCTTGTCCTGGCAGGACTGGCTCTTGTTTTTGCCCGTTCCATAAGGGTGGCTGCGATTGTCGGGGCCAACCATGTGGCATCTCTTGAGGCCGAGTGTATTGCAAGCGGCGCCATGGAGTATGTTGCGGCAAAGCTGGCCACGAGCACGGAAGAAGAGACTTCCGTCCTGATGGAAAGCGAACCCTATAAAGCTATGCAGCTCGGAAAAGGTTATTTCTGGGTTTTGCGCTCGAATCTGGAAAATGAGAGGCAATTCGATTATGGCTTAACAGATGAGGCGGGCAAAATCAATCTCAACTCGGCATCCGAAGAGATGTTATTGAGGTTGCCGGGTATGACGGCCGAATTAGCCGCATCAATAATTGACTGGCGTGATGAAGACAGTGAGATATCCCCAGGTGGGGCTGAAGATGAATACTATCTCCTGCTGTCACAACCGTACAACTGCAAGAATTCACCGCTGGAAACCGTTAATGAAATCCTTCTTATTAAAGGGGCCTCTGAAGATATACTCTATGGAGAAGATACGAATCTAAACAGTATCCTTGACGACAATGAGAACGATGGCGACCTCAGGGACCCGCCCGACAACCGTAACGGCCGGCTTGACAGCGGCTTCTACGATTATGTCACTGTCTACAGCGTGGAAATCAATTTAGACAATGAGGGTAATCAGCGCATCAATATCAATGATGTCCAGGCCCGAGCAGACTTGCAGAGCGAGTTGCAGAAGATAGTCAAAGAGGAACGTGCTTTGGAGATTATGAGCCTTGTACCTACCAGGCCGTCTTATGCTAATGTTCTTGATTTTTATTTTTCGACGGGCCTCAAAGCCGACGAGTTTTCACAAATCGTTGACCGCCTCACCACGAGTGATGAAGAGACTTTTCCCGGTCTCGTAAACGTGAATACTGCGCCGAAAGCAGTACTGCTTTGCTTGCCCGGCCTGGAAGAAAGTGATGTTGATGCCTTGGTGTCTCGTCGCAACTGCGATGAGGGACTCGATTCTATTGCCTGGGTGGCCGAGGTGCTTAACCGGGAAAAAGCGGTTGCAGTAGGAAGTTATATTACCACCCGTTCTTTTCAATATTCGGCTGATATTGTCAGCGTCTCGGGTAACGGGCGAGCATATAAACGTTGCAAAACCGTTTTTGACATGCGACAGGATAAGCCAAAGGTTGTTTACTGGAAGTCGATGACCCATTTTGGCTGGCCGCTAAACCAGCAGATTGTTGCTACCCTTAGAGAAGGGCAGGCGCTAACAGACACGATTATAAATATGAATTAATTGGACGAGAATAATGTTCAGTGCTCGAAACATATTAGGGATTGCAGTTGATGAATTCGGAATTGTTGTAGCTGAAATGCGTTTTCGACCGGGCCATTCGGAGGTTCGGCGGGTCGGTCAATGGAGCTTCGAAGAGAAGCTGAATTCCGACAATGCGAAAGACATAGGAAAGAAGTTACGGCAGTTTCTCCGGGCAAATCACTTTTCATCGAAGCAGGCCATTATCGGTATTCCAACAAAATGGATTATTGCCAAGGAAATCACAGCACCCCCGGCGAGTCCGAATGTATTGGCGGGTATGCTCAGTATTCAGGCCGAACGCGCGTTCTCTCTGAACGCCAGTGAGCTTATCTTCGACTATTGCGGTCGCACGAGTGTATCAGAAAAAAGCGAGGTTTTACTATTGGCCGCACGGCGTCAAATTGTTGACCTAATCACTGAAATGATGGTTGCTGCCGGTCTTGGCGTTCAGTCTATAACAGTCTCAGCATTGGCGTTCAGTAAAATACTCTCTAAGGGAAGTTCTGAATATAGATACGGACTGTACACCCGAGAAAACTACTGCGAATTCTGGACACAGATGAATGGGACCCCGCGATCAATTCATCACATTCCGATAGCGGGGAAAAACGAAACCCAGGATGAGCATACAGAACAACTGGCTGCCACGATTCAGCGAATGATACTACAGTCGTCACAACAAGGTCAATCTCCACCGTATAAGATTACAGCATACGATGGTTTTGGCCTGTCGGATGAGATAATGAACCGGCTCAACGAAAGATTGGCGCCTCAGGCCACGATCACTAACGGTGGCTCTCAACTGTTAGCCGGAAGACTCAGTTTGTCTGATTATCCGAAACAGACACAATCAATAGCTGCTATCGCTGTAGCTTCGACTGCTATTGGAACGGAAAAACCTCCTGTTGACTTTTTGAATCCACGTATTGGCTTAAAGAAAACCTCACGTCGAAAAACTGTCACCGTCTGGGCAGGAATTATCGGTGTAGTTTGCCTTGTGACTTTGGTTGCCGTTTTTGTTGACTGGCAGGCTGACAGGAGAGATATTGCCACTTACACAGAGCAGTTGGAGCTAATGAGCGAAGATATCACGGCGGCCCAGGAAGTCGTCGATCGTATCTCGTACGCAAGTAGCTGGACCTCACAGGAACCGGTCTTTCTGAACTGCCTTAGAGAGCTGACGCTTACCTTCCCGGAAGAACCTTTGGTCTGGGCCACAAATCTTCGCTTGAGTGAAAATGCAGGGGCGGCCCTCGTCGGAAAGGCCGTTGACGAGAAGAGTTTCTATGAGGTTCTGGATAAAATTAAAGAACAAAAGGCTTTCTCCAATGTTCAGATGATTCACATTCGAGATGCTGGGAGAGATTCCAAAGAAAAAGAGTTTGCCGTACATTTTGAATTCCGAGGCGTGAAATAGATATGGTATTGTCAAAACGAGAACGGATGATTCTGATTGCTGCGATTGCAGCGGTAGTCATGCTTGTTGGGGACAAGTTTATCGTTGGGCCGATAAGCGCACGACGAGAAGAAATAAAAGCGCAGAAGCTGGAATTGCAAGCAGAACTTCAAAATGCGCAATTATTGTTCACCCGGCAGAAGCTTATGGAACGAAAGTGGAAAATGTTGTTGTCCGACGGTCTTCTAAATGACGCAGAAGCAGAAAGCAAGATCGCTCGTGCACTTGATGATTGGTCTAAGGCGGCGATGCTGACGCTCAGCTCTGTAAAACCCGAGCGAGTTGCCAGTGACAAAGGACTCAAAGAGATGACCTTTGTCGTCGCCGGGATGGGGACGCTTGAAGCTGTTTCCCGGTTTCTACTGCAAATCGAGACGACTGCGATGCCTATCAAGGTCATGGACATGCAGGTCGGTTCTACCAACGATACCGGACAGAGCATGTCTCTGCAGCTTCGTCTATCAGCGCTTTCTTTGGGTTCTGGACAGAAGCCGTCTCAAAATGAACCACAGGAGGAGCAGCAGGAGATAAATGATGAAGAAAAACTATAACAAAATGGCGGCCTGTTTATTGCCTGCAGTTGCCCTTGGATTTATCATGACCCTATGGCCTCAATCCGGCCTAAGCCAGGATGTTGCGGCGCCGAAACAAGATAAATGGGAAAATTATCAAATCATCATCCAGCGCAACATATTCTCCCGGCAGCGTGGGCCACGTGTAGATCTTAGCCGAGGGCAAAGGATGGATGCGCCGCCACCTCCCAATCCTGAGACATATTACATACTCAAGGGGATAGTCCAGGAGAATGGTGTATTTATTGCTTTTCTTGAGGACACTCAACGAGGGCAGATTTTCAGAGTCCGCGAAGGTGATAGTGTGGCACGGGGAAAGGTCAAAACCTTTAATCTCGATACTATCGAATATGAATTCGGGGATCGAACGGTTACTGTTGCTATGGGAAAAGACTTAGAGGGAGGAAAAGGCACTATTACTTTGAACCAAATGTATGAGCTGTCGCAGACATATACTCCAACGTCACAGGAAGGGACAAAAGAACCAACGAGTCCCTCCGCAGACGAAGCAGAGATCCTCAAGCAACTCATGGAACGTCGAAAACAGCAACTCGGACAATAGAATCCGGATGTAATATTAAAATAGATACATAGACTCTAAGGAGAAAATAGTAATGAAGATTCTCAGAACAATTATCATTGGTTCAATGTTGGCCGGCGTTATCTTATTAACTCAAGGCCATGTTTTTGGGGAAGAGGCCCCGGACTTAAAACCTGAAACCGAGCCAGTTGAGGTTGTAAAAACCAATGGTGACATTACAGTCAAGCTCAACTTTCAGGATGCTCCGCTGCAAGCCGTCCTTGAGTATCTGTCAGAAACAGCAGGATTGACAGTTGTCTCGGAAGCGCCTCTTATTGACGGCCGCATGACGGTGATCAGCCGCCAGCCTATCTCATTGAAAGAGGCTGTTTCCTTGATTAACTCGATATTGAAGGAAAAGAATTTGACCACAGTGCTCACAGGCAAAACCCTGAAAGTGGTCACACTGGAAAACGCTAAGAAAGCGAACATCCCTGTCCTCACTGGCCGGGACCCGGACGCTGTAATACCCGGCGATAATGTTGTTACATACGTAGTCCCGGTTAGTCACGTTACTGCTACGGCACTTAAGGCTAACCTGCAGACCCTGGTGGGGGAATATGCCGGTCTCGAAGCCAATGAAGATGGCAATGCTCTGATCATCACCGACACAACAGCCAACATCAAGCGTCTGATGGAGATTGTAAGGGCGTTAGATACCCATATGGCCAACGTAGCGGAAATAAGGGTATTCCGATTGCTTAACACGGACGCCACCAGTGTGGCAACCTTAATCAATTCAATGTTCCAGCAACAGCAACAAGGAGGCACGCGCGGTCAGCAGGGAGCCCGCAACCCAATCGAGATGATGATGCAAATGAGAGGCGGCGGACCCGGAGGCCGAGGAGGACGCAGTAACAATGACAGCCAAAACAGCAGCAGTGGAGGCAGTATCAACGTGCAGGTCGTAGCCGCGGCTGATACTCGAACCAACTCCGTAGTTGTCAGAGGACCGGCAGAGGCTATAGAGGTTGTGTCGGATATGATAAAGGCACTGGACGACCGGACCGTCAAGGTTGCCGATGTAAGGGTCTTCCAGCTAAGATACGCCGATGCCATGAACACAGCCCAGATCATAAATGAGCTGTTTGGACAAAGCAGTAGTTCCAGTTCTCAGCAAAATCAAGGACCGATGATGTTTATGCGCGGCGGACCAGGCGGCAGAAACACACAACAGCAGGATGAAAGCACAAACACACTAAAGGTTACTGCAGCCGCAGACAGTCGTACAAACACCGTGGTTGTGACCGGACCCGACAATATTCTGGATGTAGTAGCCGAGGTGGTTAAAAACCTGGATTCACAGATCCCTACAATAGCTGATGTAAAGGTTTTCCACATGGAGTATGCCGATGCCCAGGATACGGCAGAACTAATCAACGAGGTATTTGGGCAAAGTCGTTCCTCTTCGCAAACAACACGGTCAAACCAGCAGCAGAACCAGCAGGTCAGGTTCCAAAGAGGTGGCTTTGGAGGCATTGGAGTCCAACCACAGAGCACTCAGAGTACCGGTGGTATTTCGGATGTGGCAATTATTGCATCCGCCGACTCGCGCACGAACTCAGTTGTTGTCAGTGGTCCGCCCGAAACACTGGAGATCATTGCGAATGTTATCAAAGAGCTGGATGAAAACCCTGAACAGGAACGTCAAATCTTTCTGTATCCGCTCAAGAACGGCAGTGCAGCGAATCTAATGGAAATTTTAAATAACCTTTTTACAGAAATGCAGGCGTTAAACCAGCAAAACGCCGGCACCACCGGTCAGCAGTTCCAGGGCGGGCAAAGAGCAGCTCAGCCCGCACAGGCATCTCAGGCCTCCGATTCATCGAGCAGCAGTAACGATCTCTCCGAGGATACCTATTTCGAGGCCGACCTGGATACGAACACTCTTCTCGTATTGACATCCTCAAAAAACTACGTAAAGATCAAACCAATCCTTGAAGATCTGGACAAGCCTGTGGGGCAGGTCCTCATCAAGGTACTGTTCGCCGAGGTTACCCACACCAATTCGGTAGATCTGGGAACCGAGTTTTCCATGTTGAACCTCCGCAGCAGTGGCGGCAGCACTGATACCGCTATGCTTTTCGGTAAACCAACATCATTATTAACGGAAGCTGGAACATCGAAACCCACAGGTGTTTCGGTGCGGACTATTGAGGGTGAACTGGATATTACCTTGCGTGCCCTGCAGGAAAGCGGCAAGCTGAATGTCCTGTCGAGGCCTTACATACTGACAAGGAACAATCAATTGGCCACGATTACCGTTGGCGAGGAAATCCCGATTCCTACCGGCACCACAACAGTGGCCGGACAATCACAAACCACGATCGAATACCGGAGTGATATCGGCATCGTACTGGACGTGACTCCGTCAATTAACCCTGACGGGCTGGTGAATATGACTGTGAATCCCAAGATAACCACACGATCCACTGAAACGGTCCCGATTTCAGAGAACCTTAATGCCCAGGCTTTTTCCACACGTTCGGCAGAGACAAGGGTTGCGGTACACGACGGCCAGACTATTGTTATCGGGGGACTTATTGAGGACCAGATCAAGGACACCGTCAAGAAGGTTCCGATTCTTGGAGATATCCCTGTCCTGGATTTGCTTTTTAAGAGGACTACTAAGGAGAAGTCCAAAAAGGAGCTGCTCATTTTCCTTACTCCGTACGTCGCCAAAGACGCCAGAGGACTGACACCAATTTCCGAGGCCGAGCGGGCACGGAGCACTCTGAATACGGATGAGACGGCCGGCGAAATATTCAAGAAACATATGGACGCCATGGAAAATAAGGTTGCGGATGTGAACGAACCTTGACCTAACAGAGGTGCCTGTAATACAGCTTAGTATGCAAGTTACAGCCAGTCACTAGGTCAGCACTGGTCAATAATTTAACGAGGATTTTCAATGTGATTCGCCGTAGGGCAAATGTGGCAGAGTGTACCATTCACGACCTCAGGAGATCAGCTATCACCAATTGGGCTCAAAGGCTTGCCAATCCAGGTTGTTCAGATGCTTGCGGGGCATTCCAACATAGCAGCGACAAGGAAATATTATCTCGCTGTGCGGTCCGAAGACATAGCATCTGCTGACAATTTGCTAAATAGCATTCTGGCCAAAACTAATGATAATTGACACCGAATTGACACTTTTTGCTGGTTCTTGCCCTGTTGAAGAGCAAAAGGAATTGACAATATGTACCAGAAGTTGCTATATTTCAGAAACTTAATGTTTTTTGCGCCCGTAGCTCAGTTGGATAGAGCAACGGATTTCTAATCCGTAGGTCGCAGGTTCGAGTCCTGCCGGGCGTGTTATATGAGTCGGGAAATAATAGCCATTCTGGACTTTGGTAGTCAGTACGGTCAACTGATAGCGCGGAGAGTTCGCGAGCAGAATGTATATTCCCAGATTTACCGTGCGGACATAACAGCAGAAGAATTATCGCAATTAGGTGTCAGGGGATTAATACTGTCCGGCGGGCCTGCGAGTGTTTATGATGAAAAAGCGCCAAAATGTGACGAGAAAATCTTCGAGTTAGATGTTCCGATTCTGGGCATCTGTTACGGGATGCAATTAGGCTGTCAGGTTTTGGGCGCAAAAATTATTGCGGCCCAAAGGCGTGAGTACGGGCGAACGACTCTATCTATTCTTGAGAAGAGTGATTTGTTTGCGAATATTCCGGATTCAATCACGGCCTGGGCCAGTCATGGCGACCAAATAGACGAGCTGAGCGGCGATTTCGTCAAATTGGCTACTACCGATACCTGCCCGTATGCAGCAGTCAGGCATAACAAAAAGAAATTTTTTGGTGTTCAGTTTCATCCCGAAGTTTCACATACCCCAAAAGGTTCGCTGATTTTGAAAAACTTCCTTTATGATATTTGCGGTTGCAGCGGCGACTGGAAAATGAGCGATTTCGTCAGTGATACCTTAGAGGCGGTTCGCTCTCAGGCAGGTGACGCTAAAGTGATATGCGGGCTGAGCGGCGGCGTTGATTCATCCGTTGTAGCTTCATTGATTCATAAAGCCATAGGAGACCAGCTTGTTTGTATTTTCGTTGATAACGGCCTGCTTCGAAAGAACGAATGCGAGGATGTCATTTCAACCTTCCGGAACCATTTTCATATGGATTTGCGGGTTGTTGACTGGTCAAAGCAGTTTTTAGCCGGACTGGCGGGCGTTACTGACCCTCAGGAGAAACGAAAGATTATCGGTTCGGAGTTTATCAAGGCTTTTGAGTCGGGAGCGTCGAAAATTCCGAATGCAAAGTTCCTGGCCCAGGGAACTCTTTATCCCGATGTTATCGAGTCAGGCTCGAAGGACGGTAATCCGGCGGCGAATATAAAACTGCATCACAACGTAGGGGGACTGCCGGCCGAGATGGACTTCGAGCTGATTGAGCCCCTGCGGGATTTGTTTAAGGACGAGGTGAGGGTTGTAGGTGAGTATCTGGGACTGCCGGAGGATATTGTCTGGCGTCATCCTTTCCCCGGCCCGGGCCTCGCGGTGAGAGTAATCGGAGAGATAACAGCGGAAAGACTGGAAATTCTCCGGGCTGCTGATGAAATCCTGATAGATGAAATAAAATCCGCAAGGCTCTACAGAAAGATATCACAGGCTCTGACGGTACTGGTGCCTGTCCAGACGGTCGGGGTCATGGGCGATGAACGAAGCTATGAAAACATTATCGCCGTGCGTGCCGTCGAGACCGTTGATTTTATGACCGCTGATTTTTCGCAAATCCCTTACGAGGTGCTGGGCATCATATCCAACAGGATTATTAATGAGGTCAGGGGCGTCAATCGCGTAGTTTACGACATATCCAGCAAACCCCCTGCAACAATCGAATGGGAATAGTTTTTTGAGTTTTTGGCTTGTTCTATACACCTAAATTAACTATCATTAATATCAAATATTCTCAGATTATTCAAACTGTGATGAAGTTAGCGGGACAAATAACAAATACATTTTCCCAAGCTTGATATGTTCACTTTTCTCGAACATTTTAAGATATAACAACTATAGTGTATATAAATCAGAGAGTATAGAATTTTGGGCTTCGTGTAAGCTGTGTTTTAACAAGAGGTTACATGGGTTGAAAAAAGTCTCAACAGCGATAGAGCTTTTTGACGATGTATTTTGTATCATCTGGTTTTTCGCTGTCGGCAAGCTATTTTATCTGAAAAAGAGAATGTTGGGTTGTAGAAGGGAGGCATAAAATGGACAAGGATCATATACTGTTAAAGCTTATGCTGGATAGAATTGGTTTTGGAAATATAGAAATAGACACATTTGAGAAGAGAAAGATATTGCAGAAGAAAATCTATCTTCTCCAGCTTTCAGGCACTGATTTGGGGTATCGTTACAACTGGTACTTGCAAGGGCCATATTGTCCAACCCTTGCTAACGACACGTATACCCTGAGAGAGGAAGTAAAGTATGACAGTGAGTTCAATAAATATGAACTCAATTCTAAAACTAAGAGCAAGCTTGATACGTTGGATAAGATCTTTATTCTGCCGGATACTCTGGAAACAAACGAACCCGAGTGGCTTGAGTTGCTTGCTTCACTGCACTACCTAAAACACATCGCGTATTGGCCTGGAAAGAGTAATCCTGAATTTGAAGAGATTTTCGAGAAGCTTAAGGAGTCAAAACCACACTTCACAGACAAAATAGATTTAGCTAAAGTTGCTTGGGAAAGGCTCGATGGTACAGGACTTGTAAGAAATAAAACATTGGAATCATAGCGGTTCAAAGAGAATTTATGGGAAAGGGATTCCGCCACAAGATAATCATCGATCCGGTACATGGCGATATTGGCCTAAGCAAGTTAGAAACTGAACTTATCGACACACCAACTTTTCAACGGCTAAGAAGAATAAAGCAATTGGGTTTTGCATATACGGTATATCCCAATGCCAGACACAGCCGTTTCGAACACTCTTTAGGTGTTATGCATATAATGAGTCGTATCCTCGAATCTCTTCGGAGCAAGGATAACGATGCTATATCTGATGAACATTTCCAAAAACTTCGTATAGCAGCCTTGCTGCACGATATTGGCCATTATCCTTATTCTCATCTAATGGAAAAAATTGATTGGGGCTCAGAACAAAAGTACATGAGCAAAAAAGGTCAAAGTGGAGTAGAAGATGTTTCCCGACCCAAGCCCTATCCGAAACATGACAAGTTGGGAGAGATTGTTATTACTGAACGAAAAGACATAAAAGAGAAACTGGAAGGAAATGAGAATAAAATTGAGCCAAAAGAAATCGCGGCGCTCATCAAAGGGGAACATCAGAATATCCCAAATTTGCTTTCTGCAAGTTTGGATGTGGACAGGTTGGACTACTTAGTGCGAGATTCTCTGAATACGGGACTTCCCTATGGAAGGGTTGACCTTGACTACATTGTGAACAATCTTGAACTGACAGATAGAAACGAAGTAGTCGTCTGTGCTAAGGCCAGAAATTCAGTAGAGCATATGTTGATGGCCCGATATTTCATGTTTAACACAGTTTACATGCATAAAACCGTGTTTGCTTTCGAGGAAATGATTAGGAGGATTATCTCGGCACTTTTGAAAAATGAGAAGATTTATACGTCTGGAGAGAAAATTGAGGAAATGGCCCGGGCTGACTCCGATGATTTTTTGGCTTTCGACGATGCATATTTAGACAAATTAATTGACCATTATGCGGATGACAGGAGGAATAAAAAGCTTGCAACTTTATGTAAAGCAGTAAAATTCCGTAAGCCCCCCAAGCTTGTCTATGAGATTTCAGAACTTAAGCGGGATGATGATAATCCCAGCCGGAAATACACTATATTAACGAGCAGTTGGGACAGCAAGGTCAGGGAATTCGCTAATGAATTTGAAATATCGGAAGAACGCTGGATTTTCAGGGATATTAAAGGGCCTGAGTTTGAAAAACTGCATCCATTTGTGAGCTTGGCAGAGGCGAGTGAACTTAAGGAGAGCAAGGAGCAGGAACTCAGAGAGTTGGTGAGAGTTAAGGAAAAGTCAGGAGAAATAACGAATTTGCTCGAAGATAAAAGTAGTATTCTGCATTACATGAGTCGTTTGAAGCCAAGACTATGTCGCATATATATTGTGGGAATAGACGATACAAAGGCTGGACAAATCAGGGCTAAAATCGAAAAGTGGTTGCAGTCATAATATTACAATTCAACATCGGTCGTTCTGATATTACGCAGCGCTTATTTCCGTGATCGTTCCCATTCGAGAAACTTATCAAGATCGCGGCGAATAAAATTTATAACAAAGAAAATTACCGCGGCGTCATCCACGTATCCTACCCCGGGTATGAAGTCGGTTATCACATCGAACGGATTCACGAAGTAAATAATTGCTGCAATTACCCAAAGGATTGTTTTCATAGATACCTCGGTATATTCACCTTTGATCCAGGCGCTGGTAAGCCGAAAAAGAGTCTTTAACTGATCCAACAGTTTTTTAAGAGCACCTTTGTTTCGATTTGCCTTTTCAATCGCTTCCTTGATTAGCTGGGCCGCTTTTTGCCTGTCATTCAAATATTCTCTGGCTCGCCTTTTCTCCCTGCCAAACTGTTTGCGTTCTTCTTCAGTGGGTTGTCTTCTTACGACTTGTACCTTAGTCACTTCCTCCTTTTTGGGGGGTTTCTTTGTGATTGCCTTTTTTGCTGAACATGTCTTTGTAGCTTCTTTCTTTTCCATAGCGTCCTTCATTTTTATCTATCGGACTCTGTAAAAGTTACTGCCCGTTTTGTTCGAAGAGTTTAGGTTTCTCGGAAGCGTGTTTCTTTTTGTGTGGTTTTAAGCTGAGATGTTCGCAGGCCTGATTTGTAACTTCCCTGCCGCGTTTGGTTCGGCGCAGGAATCCGATTTGCAAAAGATACGGCTCAACAACGTCCTCCAGAGTGTCCCTTTCTTCGCCGAGCGTGGCGGCTATTGCCTCGATACCGGCCGGCCCGCCGTCATATACGTTAACCAGCGCACGTAAAAACGCCCTGTCTAATTCGTCGAGACCTAACGTGTCAATCTGCTCCATCTTCAGGGCGTTTTCGACGATAACGGTGCTCAGAACTCCGGAGCCTTTTACCTGGGCGTAATCGCGGACTCGTTTTAGCAATCGATTTGCCACTCGTGGTGTTCCTCTGGAGCGGGCCGCAATCAATTCCAGCGTTCCCTCCTCGCATTGCAAACTCAATAATTGCGCCGATCTATCCAAAATTTCTGTCAACTCCGGTGTGCTGTAGAAATCCAGGTGATACATCATTCCGAATCGGCTGCGCAATGGAGCGCTTAATAACCCCGCTCGTGTTGTTGCGCCGATTAAAGTAAAGCGCTTTAGGGGGAAATTTATCGTCTTTGCGTGCATGCCGCTATCGACGGTGAAATCGACTTTGAAATCTTCCATCGCCGGATAAATAAACTCTTCGACCAGCGTACTCAGCCGGTGGACCTCGTCAATGAAAAGCACATCGCCGGTGTTTATATTGCTCAAAAGCCCCATAACATCGCCGGCCTTTGCCAGGGCCGGTCCGGATGAGCAGCGTATCCTTGCCCCCATCTCGTTCGCGACGACGTGGGCGAGCGTAGTTTTGCCGAGACCCGGCGGGCCGTAAAACAGAATGTGCTCCAGGGGTTCGGACCTCTGCTTAGCGGCCTCTATCGCAATTGAGACTTTTTCTTTTACACTGCTTTGCCCTATGCACTCGTCCAGGAGCTTTGGCCGAAGTGAGACGTTAAAGCTCTCCTCCTGCTCGTTCAAAGACTGCCCGTTTATGATTCTGCCTATTGTCATTTTCGACTAATTATTTATTAAGTTTCTTTTATCAATTCTACGCAGCTTTTTTAATCAGACCTCTACTCCCTGTTTTAGTCTGTACACCAAAGGTACAAGTGCCTCGGCCGAATTTATGTTGGGGTGTTTGCGGCAGGCCAGTTCGACCAGTTCCATTGCCTCGTTTCTTTTTTCACCCCAGGCGATAAGAATTTCAAGTGCCTCGGTCTGGAACGGCCTAAAGCCGGCTTGCGATGGTCCACCCGCTTCGGCGCCGGCCGCGAAACTCTGTAATTTGCCCTTTAACTCGGCGATGATTTGCTGGGACATTCTTTTGCCGATCGAAGGCAGCGAGATGAGTGTCTTATCGTCGGCGTTTTCTATTGCGGCTGCTATCGTGGCTATGGGGATGCTCAGCGACCGAAGCCCTTTTTTTATCCCCATTCCTTTGACGCTCGTATATTTGGCGAAAAAATCCCTCTCGCCCGAGTTCAAGAAGCCGACCATCCTCGGTATCAGGTTTCCTCCGCCGGGCGTGCCCTCGTAGTATTCCATAGTACACAGAGTAATATCCGCCCCGATTTGGTCGGACAGCGCACTTACACAATAGCTCGGCAGCATTACCTCGTAACCTATCGCGCCGACCTGAACGAGACAGCAGTCACTGTCGAGCTTGATTAGTTTTCCTTCAATATTGGCTATCATTGTTCAAATGATTACTTGTTTAGTTATTGTTAGATAACGATACTGTTTATCGAATTTGCACAGCACAATGCCGCCGCTATGGCATCGGCCACGTCGTTCGGCTCCGGTATCTGCGGCAGGGACAAAATAGTCTGAATAGTTCTTTGTATCTGCTCCTTCGAAGCCCTGCCGTTACCGGTAATTGATTTTTTTATTCGCGTGGCGCTGAAGCTTCTTACTTCAATTGACGACTGTGCACACCTTTGCAGTATAACACCTCTTGCGTGTCCCATCAATATTGCAGTTTTCGGGTGGGCGTAATGAGAGTATAATTCTTCGACAGCTACGACATCGGGCTTGAAATTCTCGAGAAGTGTACGAGTATCTTCGGCGATTTTGTTCAGTTTTATCTCTATAGCCTGCTGTTTGTCTATACGGATGACACCCGCTTCAATCAGCTTTTCGTTATCGGCGTCCATCTCCAAACAGGCATAACCACAGACCTGCAAACCCGGGTCGATACCGAGTATCCTCATTTCATCCTCCATGTGGTCATATCCGGCTTATCTTCCAGCACGATACCGATATCATCCAGTGTATTGCGAAGCTGGTCGGCCCGCGCAAAATCTCTGTTCGTGCGAGCTTCTTTTCGCTGCTCAATCAGTACATTTACCAGCTTGTCCGTCAACTCTTCATCGACGGTGGTGTCCTGCTGATAGTCCTCTTTAACAATACCAAGAACATCGCCGCCGAGCCGGTCGAACAGAACATCAATCAGGTTAAAGGTTTCTTTTGTTGTACGGCTGTCCTCGAACAGGCTCTGCGCCAGACGGACAAGCTCGAACATAACCGACAGACCAACAGATGTATTCAAATCATCATTCATTGCCGCTTCGAATTTTTCCCTCATCTGTTTCAACTGCCCTACTATTTCCTCATTGATAGAGCCCGTGTTGGCTGTTTCCATTCTTTTTCGCAGGGCTTTGACGGTCTCGGTTATTTTTCCATAGCCGGACTGCGCCGCGAAAAGTGCCGCATCCGAGAAATCCAGTGGGCTTCTGTAATGACTGTTCAAAATTAACTGTCTTACCGCCAGCGGGTCGTAGCTCCTCGTTAATCTCTCATGGGCGCCTGAAAAGGCCTGTTTGAGTGTAATAAAATTATTCAGGCTCTTGCCCATCTTCTGCCCGTCAACGGTAACCATATTATTATGGAGCCAGTATCGAACGAACTGTACATCATTGGTAGCTTCCGACTGGGCGATTTCGCAGTCGTGATGGGGGAACTGATTTTCCAGCCCGCCGCCGTGGATGTCGATTGTCTTGCCCAGATATTTTGTGCTCATTACCGAGCATTCCAGGTGCCAGCCCGGGTAACCCATGCCCCAGGGGCTGGGCCATTGCATAATATGGTTTCGCTCGGCTTTCTTCCAGAGAGCGAAATCAGCCGGATTCTTCTTGTCCGGCGAAACCTCCACGCGTGCTCCGGCAATCATCTCATCGATGTTTCTGCCGGAGAGTTTTCCATAGTCTTTGAATTTGGTAACATCGAAATAGACCGAACCGTTGGACTCATACGCATAGTCTTTTTTCAAGAGTGTCGTTACCATCCCTATTTGTTCGAGTATATGACCGCTGGCTCTCGGGCTTATATCGGGACGGACGCAGTTCAGCCTGTCCATATCTTCGAAGTAGCTGCGAGTGTAATATTCGGCCAGAGCCATCGGATGCTTTTTCTCTTTTTTTGCCGCGGTGGCTATTTTATCCTCACCTTCATCGGCGTCATCGGTGAGGTGCCCGACGTCTGTTATATTCTGCACGTATGTAACGTCGTAATCGAGATAACGCAGATACCTTGTCAGAATATCGAAGCTCACGTAACTTTTCGCATGCCCAAGATGTGCATGCCCATATACGGTCGGCCCGCAGACGTATATCCCGACCCTGTCTTTTTTCAGCGGTTCGAATTCTTCTTTTCTTCTTGTCAGACTGTTATAAAGATTCAGTGCCATGGGCAAATACCATTAATAATTATTTATATATTGTTCTTCTTTTTCTTTTTCTCAAAAGCGCCGTAGCCGTAGCGGCCATCGCTTCTCCGGCGCCTATATCACCGAGTCCGTCGTTTGTTTTAGCCTTTACGTTCACAGATGTAAAGTCAATACCCAAAAGACCTGCTATGCACCTTTTCATTTGGCCTTTGACCGTTTCAAGTCTGGGTTCTTCGGCGTGTATAATCAGGTCAACATTAACGACTTCCCATTTTTTCTCTTCGAGCTGTTCCTTTACAATAAACAAAAGCTCTTTGCTGTCTGCATCTTTCCATCGCGCCGCGGAGCTGGGAAACAACGTTCCTATATCTCCCATTCCACTTGCTCCGAGCAGGGCATCGATAACAGCGTGCAGTCCCACGTCGCCATCGCTGTGTCCCGCCAGACCGGCCGGGTACGGCACGTAAACTCCGGCGAGCATCAGCTTTCTGCCTTCGACGAGCATGTGGATATCGGTTCCTATCCCGATTCGATATTCACTCTTCGGTTCCTCAATCACAATACCCCCTTTGTACTTGGGATATCCGCCCCGTCAATGCAAACAGCCGTACCGAGCGCTTTACCTAATCCCTTGAATATCGCCTCTGCGATATGATGGCTGTTTGTACCGTAAGGAACGTTTATATGCAGATTGAACTTTCCGTTATTGGCAAAACTCCGAAGCATCTCCTCTAAGCACTCGACGTCGAAGTCGCCGATTTTATCTGTTCGGTATTCAACGTTATATACGCAGGACGCCCTGCCTGAAAGGTCAACTGAAACATTAGCCAAAGCATCCTCCATCGGCAGCGAGCTGTGTCCGTACCTGGCAATCCCTTTTTTATCACCTAAGGCTTTCAATAGACATTCACCCAGGCAAATCGCAATATCTTCGACCGTATGGTGGGCATCGACTTCAAGGTCACCTTTGGCCTTGACCATAAGGTCGATTTTGCTGTGTTTGCTCAGGTGCGTGAGCATGTGGTCCAAAAAGCCGATACCGCTGTCAATCTCGTATTTGCCGTCGCCGTCCAGATTAAGCTG